>JBDSSF010000001.1:300000-388546 GCA_039928925.1 Candidatus Saccharimonadales bacterium
TCCTTGTCGTACATGCGTTCAACTTCGATAGCTAAGATAATTTCCTTAATTTTTCGAGGTATACCATCAAGCCCACGCGCTTGAGCCTGGTCGGCGAAAAAGACCTGCTTAACTAATTGTTGCGTCAGAGTTGAACCACCCTGGACGCTTTGACCACTTGCATTATTAAGAAGTGATCGAGCGATACCACTTGGACTAATTCCACCGTGCTTATAAAAATCCTGGTCCTCGATAGCGACGGTTGCTTCTTTCATTAGCTTGCTAATGTTATTACCATCAACTACTAGAGTATAGTTGCCGTCACCCTTATCTTCCCAGAGAAGCTGATCATTACGGTCATAATACTTCGTGACAGTTGTCTGAACTCGTTTTGCAAGTTCACCGGGACGAATCGCATCAAGATCTTTGCGGTAATAGGCAAATAGTGCACCAACTGCAAGAACCATGAACAGGACACCGATACCAACGATCTTAAGTGCCATAAATGCACCCTTTTTACTAAACCAGTATCCAGCAACGCGTTTTGGATGCAGTCGATAGAGAAGACGCTTAACGGGATGCTTTGGAAGCGTAGCTAAATACTCAGCACGTTTTCGTGCTGCGCCGTCTTTTTTCGTTTTACGTTTATGAGCTAAGTTAGAGTACACGCTCATGTTGCGTGATTTAGTAGATTTTTTGGTCACGTATATTTACTTCCCATAAGCAGTATTATCATCCATTATAGCACTTTTATTCGCGTGACTAGGTCTTTTTTTGCTATACTGACAGGTAATGACAGATAGGAGATAAAATGACACTTTCCGAAGAATTAGCCTGGCGTGGGTTTGTAAATCAAATGACTTTTACCGACATAACTGAACTTGACGGTAAGCCTATCTCTTTTTATTTTGGCGTGGATCCAAGTGCTGATAGTATGACTATCGGTAATTTAGCTGCAGCAATGATGGTTCGACACTTTATTGATCATGGGCATAAGGCATATCTGCTTGTCGGTGGTGCTACGGGTATTATTGGAGATCCTGATGGCAAAAAAGATGAAAGAAACCTAAAAACCCTTGATGAAATTGCTAAAAATAAGGCTGGGATTGCAGCGCAGTATAACCAGGTTTTTGCAGGTAAAGATTTCACAATTGTCGATAACTACGATTGGTTCAAAAATATTAATTTCATTGATTTTCTAAGAGACGTTGGAAAAAATGTCCCAACGAGTCAAATGCTTGGTCGTGATTTCGTACAGTCACGGCTTGGTGACGGCGGTGCTGGCATTAGCTATGCTGAGTTTAGCTACTCACTCATTCAGGGGTATGACTTCGTTCATTTATCAAGAGAATATAATGTTACTCTGCAACTTTGTGGAGCTGATCAATGGGGCAACTCACTTGCTGGAGTCGATCTCATACGTCGCATGGATGGTAAAGAAGCACACGTATACTCAATACCACTCGTTATTAATAAATCAACAGGCGTTAAGTTTGGTAAGAGCGAAGGTGGTGCTATTTGGCTTGATCCTAGAAAAACAAGTGTTTACCAGTTTTATCAATTCTGGCTTAACGTCGATGATGCTGGAGTTATCGATTATGCTAAGGTATACACAATCCTTGGTAAAGACGAGCTTGAAGCTCTTGAGAGCAAGCACCAAAGTAATCCCGGCGCTCGTGATGCTCAAAAAGCGCTCGCGCATGAAGTGACGACACTAGTTCACGGTAAGGCTCGCACGGAATCTGTCGAGCGTGTGACTAATGTTCTCTTTGGAGATCTAAAAGTAAATGCACTCAGTGATGACGATCTAGACGCACTCGCAGCAGAGATTCCATCTGTCGATGCTGGTAAGTCTGTCGTAGAGGCGCTTATCTTAGCTGGAGCAGCGACAAGTAATGGTGGAGCACGACGCCTAATCGAAAGTGGTGCGGTGTCAGTGAATAGTGAAAAAGTGACCGTTGATCATGCAATCACGGCACTATCACTTCTTAAAAAAGGTAAAAATAACTTTATCCTTGTTCGTTAAGCCGCCTGGCGGAAATGCGGCTCTTTGTTACACTAGTAGCAGTCATGAACATGTCAACATCGCTCGACAAGGTTAAAGGCATCGGTCCAAAGACCGGTGAGCAGTTTGCTCTTGCTGGTCTACGAACAGTTGGGGATCTTATCGATTTTCTTCCCCGAGCGCATGAGGACTTCTCGGAGGTGGTATCAATTATCGATGCAACTCCAGGTAAGATGACCATTAAAGCGAGATGCGAAAAAATTGCCACTCGACCAGTTCGTCGTGGGCTGCGTATTACAACTGCAACTCTTGCTGACGACACAGGTAAGCTACAAGCAGTTTGGTTTAATCAGCCATATAGAGCAACGCAGCTTGCGAAGTCAGAAGGCGAATTCTATTTTTCTGGCGAGTTTGAATTTAACTACAATAGATATCAACTTACTAACCCGAGTGCGGAAAAAGTTAGTGACATGCCCGTACAAACCGATCGTCTACTCCCGGTCTACCGTGCAATCAAAGGGCTAAAGAGCCCACTTGTGCGTAAGATTTTAGCTGAGCTACGCCCGCTCATGACAATGCTACCCGATACACTTCCAGATAACATTGTTACATCCGAGAAACTATTAACACGATCCAATGCTGTTCTTGGGATGCATTTTCCAAAAACAGCCCAGGATATCAAAGATGCAAGGGAAAGACTCGCTTTCGAGGAACTGTTTCAGTTACTTCTTGCGAGTCAGTTCAACCGACAAGAAAATGCAGCGCTTGTTGGATGGCACATACCATTTGATCAATCAATCGTTGCGGGATTCGTAAAGCAATTGCCATTTGAGTTAACCGGAGCTCAGCGCCGGGCTGCATGGGAAATTATTCAGGACTTTGAGCGCAAAGTGCCCATGAACCGTTTACTTCAGGGTGATGTCGGGTCGGGAAAGACAGTAGTTGCTGGTCTTGCGGCCAGGCAGGCAGCCCACGCAGGATTTCAAACTGCTCTCATGGCACCGACTGAGATCCTCGCAACGCAGCATGCTGAGACGCTCTCAAGACTTCTTGAACCATTCGATGTAAAAGTAGGTTTACTTACGGGTAGCGTAAAAGGTGTCGCACGTAAAACACTTTATGAGCAGATATATAATGGCTCAGTTGATGTTGTCGTAGGGACACACGCCCTTATTCAAGAAACGGTACACTTTAATAAACTTGGTTTCGTTGTCATTGACGAACAACATAGATTCGGAGTTGCTCAGCGACAGGAACTACTTAAAAAATCCAAGCACATGCCACATCTACTTGCGATGACGGCGACGCCAATTCCTCGTAGCCTCGCGCTAACAGTTTATGGAGAGTTAGATGTATCTATTCTCAATGAACTGCCAAAAGGCAGAAAGCCAATTGAAACTAAAATCTGGTCTCCCAATAGTCGCGCTCAGTTATACGATAAAGTTGATATTGAAATCGCTAGCGGCAGGCAGGCATATGTTATTTGTACATTGATTGATGATAACCCAGATAATGAAATAAAGAGTGTACAGGCTGAATTCAAGAAGCTGCAAAATTCAGTATTTAAACATCGTCGTATCGGGTTACTGCATGGCAAATTAAAATCTGAAGAAAAAGAAGCAGTCATGTCGTCGTTTTCTAGAGGTGATATAGACATTCTTGTGAGTACAACTGTTGTTGAGGTGGGCGTTGATGTACCAAATGCTACCATTATGCTCATTGAAAACGCAGATCGATTTGGTCTCAGCCAGCTGCACCAGTTACGTGGACGCGTCGGGCGTTCATCACATCAAAGTTATTGTTATCTAATTATGAGCGATAGCAGCAAGCCAACAGCAAGATTAAAAGAGGTAGAAAAATCAAATGATGGTTTTTATCTTGCCGAGGTTGATCTGAAGCTACGTGGACCGGGCGAGATCTATGGGCGATCGCAGCACGGGGCTTTAAACCTACAAATTGCAACTCTTGGTGACACGAAGCTAATTGCAAGAGCACAAAAGCAAGCTCGTCGATTCGTCGAAAGTGGTGCTGATTTGCTACAATATAAACAGTTAGCTGATCAAGTGTCTAAATATCAAAGGTTAACGACGCTAAATTAAACACAAATTTATGTATTCTGGAACTACACTACGTACAAAATCTGGTCTATTGATGGGTGTGCATCAAAAGATTGATCGTGTCGCTCGTCGCCACATCAAGCCGTACCTCTCAAGGGAGGCTCATTTTCCAGTTATTCACGACATCCTTCATTTCGAAGGATTAAATGGTCCAGACGGTATCAAACGCAAAAGCCCTGCACGTGACGAGCCGTGGCACTACGTTGATCCATCAAACGGATCAGATCGTGAACTTATTACTATGATTCTCGACCACATCGAGAACTTATCTGTCGCACTGCGTGACAATAACAATGAACGTGCTGCGTTTGAAGCTGCATGGATGGCTCATGCTATTACAGATGGTCTCACGCCAGCTCATCACTACCCACTTGAAGAAAAATTAGAGGAACTTCGTGGCGGTGAAGGACTTGAAACGCGTACATCGACAAAAGATAAACTTGTCATTCCTGGCAAAAATCGTCGCGAACAACTACGTAATAACTGGGAATTTTGGGGTGCTAAGGGAGTCATGACGACACACCTTGCATTCGAAATGGGCGTTGCGACAACGATCGTTTCAGCACGTTTTGAGGATGCTGGTCCATCTCAAAATGATATTATTCGACTTCAAAGTGACGGATTTGAAGCATTGTTTCACGAAGCTCTTCAGCGTGTGGCTCATATGAAAATGTATGAAGAGTTTGGCCGACTTGGCTGGACTCGGCACCTAGCGATTGAAACAAACGAAACGCTTATACCTGAAATTATTAAAACAGTTGTACTTGGTTGGTATCAGGCAACGATTAAAGCCAAAAAATAGATATGAACATTCGAATCATAAGCGGGACATATGGTGGTCGCCAAATTGAGGCACCTGACGGCTCTCAAACACATCCAATGAGTGAGCGAATTCGAAACGCGCTATTTAATAGTTTGGGTCAGTTAGTAAAAGATGCCACTGTGCTCGACGCATTTGCGGGTACGGGTGCTGTCGGGTTAGAAGCGCTAAGTCGTGGAGCGAAAAAGGTGACATTTGTTGAGCGTGATCGTATAGCACAAAAAGTACTCGCGCGTAATATTGAAGTGCTCGGAGCAGCTGATCAGGCAAACATTATCAGGTCGAGTCTTGGTAGTTGGTTACAAAAAAATGACGTACAAAAGTACGATATTATTTTCGCTGATCCACCCTATCATGACACACAGTTTTCCACAGTATCAGAATTATTTGCACTATTAAAACCAAGTGGATATATGATATTATCACATCCAGGTAGGGGTGAGTTGCCAACCAAAAACGGAGTTGTTGTGGTGGACAATCGTAGTTATGGAAACGCGGTACTCACCTTCTACCGCCGTGATAGCGCTGTTTAGGCGTTTTTTTTATGACTCAAAATAATCCCTCGAAATTTCGAGGGATTACAGACTTATGACGTATCCAAAGTCGTCGATAACATCAACGCATTTGGATACGAGAGGCGGGGGCCATCTCGCACCACCAAGAGCCAGGTATCGCTCAGGTCGTCGGCCTACTTGTAGGATGTGACTCTGACGGTGAGATCTTCCAGCCTGTAGAGGCTCAGCTTCGTGTTGCCCTGTCGGGTCACCACGACCGCTTTAGCTCTGCGCCAGGAGCCAAACCACCAGTACTTTTCGTAGATCTCGAAGGTGATCGACTCACCGTTAGGGAAGACGTTGTCATCGAGAACGACGAACTCCTCTTCGAGGAGATCTCCCTGATGATGGAACTTGATGACATCGACCATCGGAAATGCTTCTCTGATCGTGTAGCAGCTGGACTGCCCCGATCGGACGAGCTTGTAACCGAACATACGATCTCCCGCCTCTAAAGTCCTGCAGTTAGCAGGTAGTATGTATTAAACCACAGAATTATTAAGTTAGCAAAAGTAGTATATAAAAAGCAGCCCCCAAGATTTCTCTTAGGGGTGCGATCATAACGTAGGACTGTTATAGATCTATAGTAGCATCAACATCTAAAAAATACAAGTGTGGCTCCATCAAAGTGGCGTGATGATGATAAAAATAGATTACATTTATATTTTACTTGAAATAGAAAATAGAGACCATTTGGTCTCTATTTTCTATGGTACGCGAGAAAGGACTTGAACCTTCACGCCCGGAGGCACTAGCTCCTAAGGCTAGCGTGTCTACCAATTCCACCACTCGCGCGTTCAACTATTATATCAAAGATAGTCTGAGAGATAAAGCTCACAAAAGTATGGTGCTTGTGCTATGATATAAAAATGATAGTATCAGGGAGACAGAGAGGGTTATGAGTAAAGTAGCGACGTACCTACAGGAGCATATTCAAGGTGAGGTTTCGACTGATCCAGCAACCCTTAGTCATATGAGCACTGATCTCAGTGTCCTTAGTATTAAGCCTGAAATGGTTGTATATCCACGATCATCGAGCGATATTCGCAAAATAGCCAGATTCTCATGGCAGCTTGCTGAAAAAGGACATATCTTACCTTTAACAGTTCGTGGTGACGGAAGTGACCTTACTGGCGCAGCAATCGGTAGCGGTATTATTATTGCAACAACTGCCCATCTAAATAGCCTATTTGAATTTGATCAAAAACAGAAGCTAATTAGACTTCAACCTGGCCTTAGCCTCAAAAGTCTTAACGATGCTTTGTCTCTGCAAGGCATGGCCGTTCCGCCGCTTTCAAACGTTGCCTACGGAACGATTGGCGGTGCTGTCGGTAACAACGCTACAAGCCCATTATCTGGCAAGTACGGTGACATCAGAGAATGGACTCATCAACTCGAGGTTGTACTTGCTAGTGGGGACATGCTACAGACAGGGAGACTTTCAAAAAGAGACTTAAACAAGAAAAAAGGTCTCCAAGGCTTCGAAGGTCAAATATATAGAGAACTAGATCATCTCATCGAAGACAACAAAGTTCTTATTGATAATAATGCGCCTGAAAATGTCCGAGATAATGTTGGATATACATCGCTCGCAAAAGTTAAAAAACATGACGGATCGTTTGACCTCACTCCACTTATCGTTGGTAGTCAGGGGACACTTGGCATTGTATCTGAGCTTATTTTAAAGACTGATTTTGTCAGTGATAAGTGGGCAGCAGCAGCAATCTCGTTTGGCGATCTTACTGAAGCTCGGGACGCTGTCGATCAACTGCGTAAGTACGATCCGACTATCTTAGAGTTCTATGATGGTGAATTATTTGCGGACGCATTAGAACGCGGCAAAAAATATGATTTTTACGATGAGACAATAACAAAAGCAGTCGTGATCATAGGTTTTGATGACTTTAGTGATCGTGCTAGGGCAAAGAAACTCAAGAAGTTAACAAAATGGGCACAAAATTTACCAGTTAAACTCTTGACCGGACTAGACACTGAAGCAGCCGCAGTCCTCGCTCTAAGAGAAGTTACGATATTTAGGGTTAATCCGAATAAAAAGGATATATCATCGCCACCACTATTTGATGGTGCCTATGTACCGTGGGAGCGATTTGAAGATTTCTCAATAGCGGCAAGACAGCTCGCAGAAAAGCATCGTGTTTCATTGCCTCTCTATGGTCGTCCCATAGAAAATGTCTACTCAACACGGCCCCTTCTAGAGCTTAAAAAAGTGGGTGATAAACAAAAAGTCTTTAAACTACTTGATGAATACTCAAATCTTGTTGTACACCACGGCGGTCACTTGATCGGCCAGGATGGTGAAGGTCGTTTGAAGGCACGTTTTGCCCATAAACAACTTGATGATGACATTCTTGCCGTCTTTAATGAAGTAAAGCGAATTTTCGACCCGCATGGAATTTTGAATCCGGGTGTCAAACAATCGACCGATATGAAAGACCTTGTATCTCATCTTCGTCCAGACTATGACACAAGTAAGTTCGCCGACTACTCAATCTATAACTAGGTTGAAATAAAGCTTTCGCTCGGATATTATACTTTTGGTATGCACGAGTGGCGGAATGGTAGACGCGCTAGCTTCAGGTGCTAGTGTCCTTTGGGATGTGGAAGTTCGAGTCTTCTCTCGTGTACCAAACAGAACGAACGTCGTTTATTGCGACGTTCTTTCTCTTGTCAGAGTAGGTTACGACATCTATCGGTGCGGTCACCATCGTCTGTTTCATAGTCTGAACCGGTTCAAGATATTTAATGGGTTGAATTCGTATGCTTCCATTAGCAAAGATCATGCGTTCGCCGAGTTTTGACAGTACTTCGCGTTGTTTGATCGGATCGTTACTGTCGAAATCTGATTTTGCATATTTTGCTAGGTCGAAATACTCACGTGCTTCCTCGTGAACATGTCTTTCAGTATCGTTCGTATTTTCAGATTGTTGTCGTAACATCTTGAGTCGCTGCTCAATCTTTTTCCTCTCACCGTCATAGAACACCTCATCACATCGTCCAGTGTAGAGCATGCGCTGTAAACCATACATTTCCCCCTCAGTGTCGTTAAGGGCTTTCTGCTGCGCTGTGCGGACTGTTTCACGCTGTTTTTCTTGCTCATCATTCCATTGGTTTAGGTGTTTTATTGCGAACTGATAAAACTCATCACGGATTGTATATCGTGATAGCTCATTTTTTACCATGTCGGATAATTGTTGCGGCTTTAACTTTACTTTATTCGGACAATCAAAATTCTGTCGTTTATTGGTGCAATAGATGTATTCAAAAGCCTGCTCATTGCCGTTTTTGTATTTACGTATTTTTCTTGTATAAGTGATCGAACAGCCACATTCCCCACACTGGATCATTCCACGATATACACTGAAATAATCAAAACCACGTTCGATCATAGGCCGTTGATGACTTATTTTACTTAATCGCGCCTGTACCTTATCGAATTCAACTTTCGTAATCATAGGCAAATGTTGACCTGGATGTAACTCTTTGTTGAAGTTGAGCATGCCATAGTAAAAGGGATTGCGAAACATTGCATATACCCCAGACACGCTTAGTGGAGTTCCGCCCCGCTTCCTTCTTTGGATAGATTTCAATCCTAACTCTTTGTCTGCTTTGCGAGCTATCTCGCTAATTGTCAACGATGGATCCATTGCCCATGTCCATAATTGTTTGTATGACTGCCAGCGTTCATCGTCAGGCACAATAATATTTCCACGTAGAGGGTCAGTCGTATTTAAGTACCCCATAGGTGCAAGATGCGGTAACCAGCCTTTTGCTACCTTGCTACTCATGCCGCGTTTGATATCACGTTGCAAATCACGGCTAAATTGCGTGGCCATGCCCGCTTCGACAGTAAACATCAAAACGTTGTCTTCGGGAAAATAATCACGTTCGGCTGTGGCAAACATCTTCAGTCTACCCTCTATAAGAAGTTGTTGAATCAGACCCGATTCCAGAGGGTTTCGAGCAATACGGTTTAACTTCCAGCAAAGAATACCATCAACTTTTCCAGACTGAATCATTTCAACTAGTCGGTCGAATTCTTGTCGCCGGCCGGGTATTTTAGCAGATCTGGATTCGGACAATATGGCGTCATTGGCAATTGTAATGCCACGATGAGATGCGATACTACGCATAATATCAATCTGGTCACCGATTGACTGAACTTGTCTATCTTCATCTTCAGTAGACTTACGTGCATATATCACAAAACGTAATTTACTTATATCTCTATCATGCATGGCTTTCTCCAACTAAAAAGGCGGCTTGGTTGTTGACACAGTACATAGCACGAAGCCATTTTCCGATACCAAGCCGCCATTTCAGACGGAAAACAAAAGGCTCGCGCCAGATATGTACAGTGTCAACATGTATTATTGTAATGCAATTATTAATCATTGTTAAGCTCTCGTGGTTGTAATCCAGCGACAAGTGCTATTAGATTTGATGCTTCGATGCTCGCGATATCATCGCTCAATTGAACTCCATACTGACGATAGTATATCGCTTGAAATTCTTTTATTGTTTCGTCATTCAACCGCATAAAACCTTAAAAAGGGATGTCCTTCAGATATTCAGCTATGGGATCATGTGCATCGTTAGCATTAGGTTGCGTATCCAAATTACGATACGCTTCGTCCAAGTCCTTGGTGTATTGTTCGTGACTAAAATTATCCATCTCTTCGAGGGTGGGAGAATGATCACGTTGCATCTTTTCGTTTCGCATGTACGATGACGTGGGAATAAGAAAATCGGCTTCGTAATCATGTCGTGCAACTTGTTCTGCACGTTTACGATATTCATTTTGACGTCGTTCTTGTAAGATACGCGAGTCTATTTCAACACCAGGTTGGTATGATTTGGGTATATACTGACCTTCTTTGGCACGTGCATTTTTCACGTATATACCAAACAAAGCACCTGGATTATTAACTCGCCTGCCTGTTAAAACGGTATGCAACCAGTATTCTACGCGTTCCGTACCGAATTGATTAATAACCCCACAATACCACGTTCGCCATTGCGCATTATCAAAGGTATCGACCAATTTATCAGCCAATTTATCAACTGCTTCAACGTCAGTATTCAATTGGTTTTCTGTGTATGTGGACAGTTGTGTACGATTGCCATTAACCAGGTACTCAATTGGTTTATTGGAATCATTTGTATCAGTTTGGTTTACAGTAGGCATATGTCAATTGTTGAACATAATGGCCATTTCACCCGTAACGTTTAAAGAGTTGTTTAAATGTTACGATTTTTCGGTTGGTGTCGGTTATAATACAGCCTCATTTCCGCATAATGTGGGTAAAGACGAGCTATCCTTTCGTCGTAAATGTCCGAATCTTCATCTGTTAATGCGGCATGAATTTGCTTGTATGATCTTCCGGCTCGTAATCCCTTGAAAACAGCATATGTTACGAAAGGGTATGCAGGTTCTTTCGCTTTAGGTTTTTTAGTACCAGACTTACGTGCGGTTTGTATCGTTCGCCAGGCGCGCATAAGTTGCGCTTCTGTGGCATTGTCATCAAGAACGATGGTTGTCTTATTTTCTTTGATGTCATAGCCAATTTTTACCCCTTGTTTAGAAGTGCCAACAGGTAGAGTTTGTGCCCAAGCCAAATGACGAAATTCGTCAATACTCAGTCCCCATCTTTCTGAGAACCCCAGATATATTTCATAAAGTCGTGAATGATCTGTGGGGTGGCGTCGCTTCCACTCATAGACAATCTTCGCATCATAATGAAACTCAGGGTCGTCATGGACGTTCTGAAGAAAATGCTCGCGGTCAGTTATGGGTTCGTTCCTACCGGTACCTTTTTTTGTCATGAATCAATGATACCATCACATGTCCTGTATAATGATGCACATGTGGCATGTCCACTTGACCTAAAGCCACGCGCAAGCGAAGGTATGGCCAAAACAAATCCAACGACAAGAAACAGCTCATCGTCAGAGCCTTCTTGTCGTTGGTTGCACCGGAAACGGTGTAGGCGGCTTAGGCCGTCCTGGCGGTGGGCTTTTTTGTTTGCCTAGCACGGTAGTCTTAGTCATAAAAGGAGATGGAATGTTTCGACGGAAGAAGACAATTGAAGCAAAGCAAGTAGCGTTTATTTACATGGAAAACTACATGGAAAGGCGCGATGAAATACTTGGCACACTTGAGATGATATTGGTTAAGCAATTTGGCGAGGACAAAAAGCGGCAAATTTTCTTAAGTCGACAAGCAATGAACTATGTTGAAGCATGGATAATTGCATTCGACATAATGCCATTATTCTCTTTGCCTATATTTAAGGGTAAAAGAGTGGACGGTTGGATTTTGCGTCTTGCCAGTGAATATTTACAGGTAGAGAAAGATTGGTTGTTTGACCTGGTTAAGGATTTTATTGTAGACATTAATTTTGATAATGACGACAGAACTAAGGCACGGTCACAAGGCTTATTCTCCCGTAAAATCAATCAACTTGTATTTAATGTCAAGGGTGATCCGCTATTCATGACCCAGCTTGATATGTTCATAACCGAAAACACGACCCATGAATGGAAGCTCATAGAGGAGCATTACAAAATCATTCCCACTAATGAATAGTAGTAGTGAATTACATCAGATTGATGTTTAACAAAACTGTTTCTGTTGGCTTCTCTCTCGTGTGAGCTAACATGCTATATGCCTTCATTGCCATCTCGACGGCTTTTAGACGAACTATTGTAGGCTCGTTTTCGTTATGAATAATATCCGTTAATCGCTGCATGATTTCATCTGGTTTTATAACCGACAATTTACCGATATTTTCCGATAACCATTCAGGTTGAAGATGTGTCATATTCCGTGCTGTTTGATCCGAATAGCCTGCTTGTAATGCGCTGCGATATGAATTACCAAATGATGGGCTATCGGGGTTGCTGTACGCTGTAATGTATGTCGTTTGGCGTGGAGTAATGTGTTTTATCATGGTTTTGGTTTCTCAATCGTTTGTTAAGACGTATTATATATGATATGACACAAAAAAAGCTATCACAGAAAGAAATGGATGAAATTACTAATCGCTCTCACGAAGAAGCAGAGCGCGATTTTAAAGATTTCAAAGAACATATTGCGCGTGGTGAATGCGGAATTTGCGACGAACCTTTGAGTAGCTTTGATGAAATGGAGCCATGTATGCATTGGTTATTAATGCCACCGGGTTTTCGAAAAAAACACATGAAATCTGTATTCGAGATATTCACTTATGACCGCATCGAAGCATATCTTCGATGGTATGCAAATTCACACAGTCCACTTATGAACATAAATGACCTAGTTGAGGAGCACGACGGAACAAAATTGCGCGCTCTCACAATTAAACATGGTCAACTGGAATGGTCATTTTCATTTGCACAAGGATGCTTGGAAGGTAAAGACGGAAATCATGGACCGCATTACCACTTTCAAATGCGCATTGATGGCAAGCCATTCCATAACTATAGTGACCGTCATATCAAAATGAACGACTATGAACTTTGGATGTTCGATATTGATATTGGTCAAAACCCTCAATTCAAACGTAACCAAGGCTTTGGAGCCGGAATGCAAAGTACAGTTGACAATATTGAAACTGGCGAACTATTAAAAACCTTCAAATACACCGAAGACTATGAAAATGCAGCCTTCAATACCAGTACGATTGTCATGGCCGAAGAAGGTAAAACTATTGATGTCGATGAAATAATTGCTATGTATAAAATTGCGCGTGAAACTGGTACACCTGTTCATCAGCAAATAAAAAACCTGAAAAACGTCGCTACAACAAAAGTCATTGTCGAGCCTGGAGAGGGTGTGCCGCATCCTGCTCAGCGCAACCCTGTGCGTCCAGGCCGTAAGAAAAATAAAGACAAAAAACACTAAGCTAGGGATCCGTAACGGCTAACTCACTCGTTCGAGTATAGTTTTATCATTGTCTGTGTTTCATTCGGCAGTACACACAACAAACAGGAACTGTATGATTTGAGAATATCTGAATAATCGAAGTGTGGGATAATAGGCGCATGAGAATCGAGAGAACAAAAGCCAAAGAGAACCAAATACCCACAAGGCAATACCCGTCCTATACTGCCGATGGTAAAGTTCGTCGAATTACACTTGGAAAATCTTCATTCACAGTTCCATATCGATGGACTTACTACCAGTATTTGATACTTGGGGTGTATACAATGGTTTTTTCTAAGGAGTTTTTGAACGACGACAATAATGACTCTGTATTACGAAAGATGTACAAAGCACATATTGACAAAGTCCAGTCTGAGACAAGCCTCTTTATACTAACCAATGCGGATGCATACCTCATATATCTGGCATCGGATCTGGAGCAGCTGGTTGCAAAAAATTCTTTACCAGAAGGAATTATTAAAAGGTTAAGGTCTACTAATGATGGTGAGATGAGGGGTGCTATATATGAAATCACTATGGCTGCTGCGGTAACGCGCACAGGTTATAAGATTGATTGGCTAACTGAACCATCCAGACCTGAATTTACCGCATATGGGAAAGAGGTACTTATTGATTTTGAAGCAAAGCGGCGTGACAGGACGGGCAGAATTAACTACGACTTGGAGATTGAAGTGAGAGCAATCGAAAAAAATCTCAGAAAAGCGTTAAAGAAAAAGACCATGAATCAGTATGTGATTTTTATGGATACAGATTTACCTCCTGGACCCGCACAAAAATATAATGAAATCATGGAAGCAATGATGAAAAAGATTGGCTTACATGAACAAAAGAAAATAGTAGTTGTTACAACCAACACCGGATATGAACATGACCCAACTGTTACCGACTTTGGCAAAAATTCAGTAGCAATGTACAAATCTGATGACGGAGTAAACTTGCATGAAGTGAAGAAAATAATATTACAGATGCACGCAAAATTACCAAAAGATGCCTCTTCAAGCGGATGGCCAATATAAATGACAAAAGACAGATCGGACAAATCAAAATCACGGCATCACTATGTTCAAAAAGCATACCTGAATGGATTTGCTGTAAACGAAAAAATTGATGTAATTAATCGTGAAGATGGTACCGTAAGGATAACTCAACGTACATCCTCAGTTGCAAATGAAAGAGGCTTATATACGATACAGCGAGAAAATGGCGACAAGGACGGAATACTTGAAGATATATTTGCCGAAAAAGTGGAATCACCAGCAATAAAAATCATAAGAAACATGACATCAGTACTACCTTATGTTCCACGACAGAATGAACGTCAAGTAATCGCGGAATATATGGCGTTACAGTATCTACGTACGCCAGAGGCTAAGCGACGATTTGAAGCGGAGGCGGGAAGATTTGAAGCCATTGAAATATTTAATATGGCCAATGATTCTAAAAAGGTAGGTGTTTATCTCGGTAAAAAAGGTGAAAAAAATGATAATGATTCGGTTGCTGCATATCGTGACAAGGTCATTAAATCACTTCACGACAACGAGATAATTCCGAACAGTACGATGTGGTATCGACAGATAATAAAGAGTCTACCGCATATTGCAGATATTATGACTGCAAGATACGGTTGGCATCTCCTGTATTATGACGATCCTGTTTTACTGACAGGTGATCATCCTGTAATACTTCGACAGATAAGGGAAAGCTGGATGGGTACTGGGTTTATGAATGCGGATGAAATAATATTTCCGTTAAATGTTCGATACGCACTTTTGCTTTCCACTGACTTTGGAATCAAAGAGCAGGTTAACACAAACGCCAACCCATCAACTGCGAAAATGATAAATTGGTATGTAAAGCGCAATAGCTATATGGAAGTATATTCGCATCCATCTCTTACGAGTGAATATGCTGGTGAGGCACTAGGTCAAAAGATTCTCACAGAAACTACAGGCATGGATATGCAAGAAATTGGATTTTTGAATAACTACAGTGGGGTTTTGTTACGCAAAAAACCAATGAGATAGTAGGTTCTAATGCTTCGCTATATTATGTATTTGAATATGGAACCTAGCAGCCAAGCTGGAACGGGGGTGGGTAGATCAAACTGTAATGTCTATACCAACACCTGTGAATTGATGATGTCGTTGTGAATGCAGGTTACAACTTCTTGCACGGTGCTGTACCAATAAAAACAGAGGCCTAGCGGTCTCCTTTTTTATTGGTACACTATAGTAATGAACGAAGTAGAAATCGGGGTTGGTCCTCATGAAAAACCTTGGCCTAGTGGGCTGATGTACGATACAGACCTATTAGAGAAGGGCGATCGCCGTAACGTTGAGGATAAATATCGCTACTGGACAGTTGAAGCTATAGTAAATGACCTCGATAAAAGTCGTAGTGGACTTCATGTTGCAATTGAAAACTGGCAGCATGATAGCAATATTGGGACAATTGTTCGTAGTGCAAATGCATTCAACGTGACAAGTGTGCATATTATCGGTAAACGTCATTGGAATCGCCGTGGAGCTATGGTAACGGACAGGTATCTCCATATTTTTCACCACCAAACGGTTGAAGATTTCGTGATTGCGATGAATGAACGGCGTATAATTGCCATAGATAACATTAAAGGCGCAACGCCCCTTGCAAAGGCTAAGTTACCAAAAAAAGCCGTACTAGTGTTCGGCGGTGAAGGACCAGGACTTAGCGTTGAAATGCAAAAATGCGCTGAGCAAATGGTCATGATTGAACAATTTGGCAGTACGCGCTCAGTAAATGTAGGAGTTGCAGCAGGTATTGTCATGTATCAGTGGACTCGTCAACATCTTATAGTGTGAACGTGCTACAATATAATCACAAATGACCGATCGAGAGACTCAACCCTCAGAAAGAATGGCCAGTGGTAGGTCAGTCGCTCGAATAGTGTTTTCTCCAAGTGAAAATTTAAAATCTGTACTGCAAAAATTCTCTCTTTCAAAAAGGTCACCCGTGCTACGCACAAGCCGAATGGTCGAGCTTAGTTATGAGGGTGGTGATAGCGATGGTCCGCGTTACACTCCCGACGATGCTCGTTGGCTAAGTGATACAGAAAAGCGGCTACGTGTCGTCACTGATCATCATCAGCCACTTGCTTCTTATGTCCTGACGAAAACTTTATCTCGTGGTGATCTTGGTATTGATTTACGGTTGCTACCCAGTAATGATGATCTGGAGAGACTGCATGATTTTACTCGCAATGAGGCTGGAGTTCCAGTGAAATATCTTGATGTTCACGCTATCATACCTGTAAACGATAGAGCTCCAGTTAATAGTATGCATCTTGATTATGCGATTGATGAACTCGAGCAACTTCTCGCAACGCATCATCCTGCATTTCAAAGACCTGATCAATTAATACCAGCACCCCGCATCAATAAAGCGTATGCATTTGGCGCAAATATTATGAGTAGAGTGACACAGTTTCGTTCAGTCCGCTAACATGCACATGCTTGCAAATAACAGATAAAAATGCAAGAATAGCTGTAATGAGTACGCTATCTTCACAACCCTATAAAGGCACGCGTGATTACTATCCCGAAGACAAACGGGTTCAAAACTATATTTTCTCAACATGGAGACGTGTCATGGAACGACATGGGTACGAAGAGTACGGTGCGCCCATGCTAGAGCCACTTGAAGTATACGCTGCAAAATCTGGTCAAGAGCTAGCCAGTGAGCAGACATACACTTTTTCAGATCGCGGCGGACGTACCGTAGCTATTCGACCGGAAATGACTCCGAGTATTAGTCGTATGGTTGCCGCTCGTCGTCAGGAAATGGGCTACCCAGCTCGGCTATACTCAATCGCAAATTTCATGCGGTATGAGCGTCCTCAGAGAGGACGTGAGCGTGAGTTCTGGCAACTCAATACTGATATTTTTGGTGCTGAAGGTGCAGTTGCAGAAGCCGAAATCATAGGGCTGGCATCTCAACTCATGAAAGCATTTAGCGCTGATGAAAAAATGTTTACGATTAAAATTAATAACCGTAAATTAATAAATTTCATGATGGCACAATATCTTAGCCTTGATGCAATACAAGCGCAGTTGATGGTTAAACTATTTGATCGTAAGAATAAGATAAGTAATGAGGATTTTCGTGATCAAGCTATTGAGATTTTTGGTCAGGATATGGCTCCAGCTGGTCTCGGTAAGATTTCCGCACTTCTCGTAGCGAAAAGTATGGCAGATCTACCAGAAGAGATTCGTGAGAGTGCTGCTGTTCGTGAAGTACAGGAGTTATTTACATTACTTGAACAAGCTGGTGTGAAAAATGCCATGTTTGACATCACTCTTATGCGAGGACTTGATTACTATACTGGTACTGTCTTTGAGGTCTACGATAACCACCCAGATAATAATCGTTCACTGTTTGGTGGAGGTCGCTACGACGGACTAGTTGGTTTATTCGGTGCAGAGCCTATTTCTGCAGTTGGCATGGCTCCTGGCCTTACAATGACAGAACTATTTCTACAGACTCATGATTTACTTCCAAAGCTCGTATCGACAACAGAAGTTGGTGTTGTTGTTCTCGGAGATACACTTAAAAATGCTTTAAAACTTGCGAGCGATATGCGTGACGAGGGTATCAACGTAGAAGTTGATATAAGTGGGCGTAAATTTGATCGTCAACTAAAAGCTGTACTCAAAAAACAGATACCATTTATTGTTTTTATCGGTGAAGATGAAGTTAAGAGCGGGATGTATCAGTTTAAAGACACCGCTTCCTCTGAAGAGCAAAAATTAAGTTTTGAGCGAATTGTGAGTAGTGTCAAGGACCGTAGGCGCAATCCAACTGGCGATATTGACGATCTATTCAGCTAGTACGCTGTGTTTTCGTCAACTTATCATTACTAGCAGATGACGCGTTACTCACAATCTGATATAGTAGTTCGAGTATGAAAACAATTGTTAAAAACCTATCAGATACAAAAGTCGAACTGACTATTACCCTTGGTAAAGAGGAACTTCACTTTGCAGAACAAGTAGCGCTCTCTAAACTTGCAAAAAACATTAAAGTTGCAGGTTTTCGTAAAGGTAAGGTCCCACTTGCTATTGCAGCTAAGAATCTTGACCCTGCAGCACTTGCGGAGCAGACACTTGATGACGCCTTGTCAAAAGCAGTTGCTGAAGCATTTACGAGCGAAAAAATTCAAGCACTTGAACGTCCATCAGTTGATGTTAAGAAGTTTGTCCCAGGCCAGACGCTTGAATTTACTGCTGAGACTCAAATACTTCCGGTTGTTACGCTTGGCAACTACAAGAAACTAAAAGTTCCAACACAGGAACTAAAAGTAGCAGCTAAAGATGTTGAAGAGATTATTGAGCGTATGCGTGCAGGATTTGCTGAGAAAAAAGATGTGAAGCGTGCTGCGGTACTTGGCGATGAAACTGTTATTGATTTTGTTGGTAAAAAAGATGACGTAGCATTTGATGGCGGGACTGGAACAGACTACAGTCTAACTCTTGGAAGTAACTCATTTATCCCAGGCTTTGAAGAAGGAATTGTCGGCAAAGAAGTAGGTGAAACATTTGATCTTAAGCTAAAGTTTCCAGATAGCTATCATGTGGCTGACCTTAAAGGTGCCGATGTGGTATTCACGACGACGCTTAAGGCAGTCAAAGAAGTTGTTCTTCCAGTAATTGATGATGCATTTGCAAAAAGTGCAGGTGCAGAAAATATCAATACAGTCAAAGAGCTGAAAGATGATATTACCCGTGAACTGAAATCACAAAAAGAGCGTGAAGCGGTAGATAAGGTTAAAGATAATCTTGTCGCTCAACTTATAGAAATTAGTACAATCCCAGTTCCTGAAATTCTCCTCAAGGACCAGGAAGAGTCAATCGAACGTGACATGACGCAGAATCTTACCTACCAAGGTATGACATTAGACATGTATCTTGAATCAAAAAACCTGACTAAAGAGAAGTGGCTAGAAACTGAAGTGCGCGAAGCTGCAATGAACCGTGTTAAAGCGGGCCTAGCGCTAGCAGAACTTAGTAAGGTTGAAAAAATTACAGCTACAAACGAGGAGCTTGATGCTCATGTAGAGACATATAAGAAGCAGTACGGTAATAATCCGGAAGCTTTGAAGCAGTTCGAACAAGCTGAAGTTCGCAGAGATATTGCAAATCGTCTTCTCACTGAAAAGACCGTTGATCACCTCGTTTCATTAAACTCAAAGAAATAGCTAATCTACGTACGGCAATACAGTACGTAAGCATTGTTTCTGGATGCTGTGTTGCTCTGAAGGTTGCAATATAATTTATTAGCACTCACTTGCAACGAGTGCTAATTTTTGTGTATAATGAATATATGAGCAAACCAAGCAATTATCTAGTTCCAACAGTTATTGAAAAATCATCAGACGGTGAGCGTGCGTTTGACATCTACAGCCGCCTCTTAAAAGAACGTATTATTTTTCTTGGTGAAGATGTAAATGAGCACACTGCTAACATTGTTGTCGCTCAGTTAATTCATCTTGCCTACGATGATCCGAAAAAAGACATCAAGCTATATATTAATAGTCCTGGTGGTAGTGTCTATGATGGTATGGCAATCTACGATACGATTCAATATATTGCGCCTGATGTTCAGACAATTGGAATCGGTCTACAGGCGAGTATGGGAGCATTCCTCCTAAGTAGTGGAGCGAAGGGTAAACGGTTTGCATTACCAAATAGTCGCATTATGATTCACCAACCATCAAGTGGTACTCAGGGTAAGGTCACTGACCAGGAGATTACGCTTCGTGAAAGTATTTATCTTAAGAAGCGACTCAATGAAATTCTTGCAAAAAATACTGGTCAGAAACTGTCTAAAATTGAAAAAGATGTTGAGCGTGACTACTGGATGAGTAGCGAAGAGGCAAAAGCATACGGTCTTATTGATGACGTCATTACTAAAGCATAGCTCCACCACTGTTTTGCTTATTGACATATAAATACTAAAATTATATAATCCCGCTATGGTCAATAACCTGAGCGCACTTCTGGCGCACACGATGTCCTTGTCCGATTCGAGCGTTGCCCAGGAAAGGGGCAGCAGGTATGGAGCTTTCGGTTTTGCTTCGTCGACGATTGCAGTTCTTGTAACCATCTTCGTGGCACTTGTCGTAGCGTCTGTCATTTTGGCAACGGTGACCGACTTGGTGTTCACGGCGTGCTTCGTGGTCATCGCCACCATCGTGATCGAAATGATGCTGCTGGTGACATGGTGGACTTCGTTTTCATGGTCATCGAAGGGCGATGGAGGCACTGGCGTCGTCGTCGGAAGTATCATTGCCATCGTCGCCACGGGCATCGGTGTGTGTTACTTCATCGAAGAAGTCAGGGACAAGTAGCCCTTGTTGCCGGCCTAGTCTCCAGGAACAGTAGAGTGAGCAACAGCTCCTTCTCTTCCTGGAGGCGATATGTTCTCAGTAGCTGTAAGCTATTCTGATGAGTCCAAGAGGACGAAAGAACATACATCTATAGATTATATATAGCAAAGATGGTATAATAAGTATATTATGACAAATTCTATTGAGCTACGACAGTTACACATTGATCATTTAAGCACTGACGACCAGTATATAACTGCACATCGTGTCCAACAGTTACTATGGGAAGATTTTGTACGTCTGAGCGGAGTTAATCCTGAAGATCTTCGTACGGCTGTAGACCCTGAAAGTGATGAAAAAGTCTCTCAACAGGTTGAAAAAATCCTTGCCGCTGGTCAAAATGATAGCGTTTATGCTGGAGTTTATCGAACTGATGCAAACGAAGATGAATCATTACAGGGAATTATAAAGATAGGTTCATGGAAACGTGGTGACCAAAAACCGTTTGGTTATGCAGTATTAAACAGTCTTGTGCATGGTGCAGATCCGCTCGCTTCACCGCAAAGAGGACTTCACGCATTTGCCATGAGTGATAGCTCTCGCGAAATGACAGGCGAAACAGTCAATCGCTTACTCGATGATCCAACTGACCAAATATTAAATCGCTATTCTGAGCTACGTGTTGCAGTTGATGAAAGTGATACCGAATTATCGCTGGCACTTGTAAATAGAAGTGCTAAAATTGGACGCCATGGCATTATTAGCCTTGCAGGATACGATCGATCGTACAGACTTCATAAAGTCGCTCCTCGTAATAGTTAAGAAACTTGTCCGTATTCTTCAATTTTGATTATTATCACTCAGTTACATCTTGACTATTTGCAAAAAAAGCTTCACAATGAGTACTAAGAAGTAGTGTACTGTGGTTGATTGTGTTTTTTTGTGGGTGGCACCTCTAAAGAACCAAACTGCACGTAAGGGAATCTTCGGCGCCGATTATCCCAACTAAATTAAATCCATGCGAGGAGCAACTATATGGCAAAACCAACGCCTAGTAGCGCTAAGCGTGTTTTCTTTACAAAAGACGACACAGCTTTACCGTTACCGAACCTTATTGCGCATCAGAAAGACAGCTGGCGAGAATTCGTCGAAACTGGTCTGAGCGAAATTTTTGCGGAACTTAACCCAATCGAGGACTATACTGGTCAAAAACTCGAGCTAAGATTTAAACAGTACGCATTCCAGGATCCAAAAACAGGCGAACAGGATGCCAAAGAAAACAACCTCACATTTGACGCTCCGCTACATGCGACAGTTGAACTAACAAATAAAGTTACAGGTGAAGTCAAAGAACAAGAAATCTATCTTGGTGATTACCCATGGATGACTGATCGTGGAACATTTGTAATTAACGGTACTGAACGTGTCGTTGTTTCACAACTTATCCGTAGCGCCGGTATCTTCTTTACTGCAGATGCAGTTGTTGGCCGAAACAACTACGGTGCAAAACTAATTCCTGGCCGTGGTGCATGGCTTGAGTTTGAAACAGCCAGTAATGGTACGATCTATGTAAAGATTGATCGCCGCCGCAAGCTACCTGTGACGACACTTCTGCGCGCGCTTGGTTACAATAAAACAAGTGAAATCAAAGCTCTCTTTGCAGACACAGACACTGGCGATGTTAAATATATCGATGCTACTCTCGAAAAAGATGCTGCTCGTGGTGCCAACGAAGCATTAATCGAAGTCTACCGCCGCCTCCGACCAGGCGACCTTGCCACTGTAGATAACGCTCGAACAATGATTGAGCGTATGTTCTTTGATTTCAAACGATTTGACTACTCTCGTGTTGGTCGTTACAAATTGAATCAACGTCTTGGTATTGATGTACCAAACACGACTGAAAACCGCGTGTTCCAAATGACTGATCTCGTCGCTATTATCCGTGAGATTATCCGTCTTAATAATACTCAGGATCTCCCTGACGATATTGATGCACTATCAAACCGCCGTGTGAAATTAGTCGGTGAACTAGTTGCACGCCAATTCCGTGTTGGTATGCTTCGTATGCAGCGTAACGCCATGGACCGTATGTCTATGTCTGACATCGAAAACGTAACACCTGGACAACTAATTAACGCTCGTCCTGTTGTGGCTGCTGTTCGCGAATTCTTTGCTAGCTCACAATTGTCACAGCTCCTTGATGAGACAAACCCACTTGCAGAGCTCGCTCACAAGCGCCGTCTTTCATCAATGGGACCTGGTGGATTGTCACGCGAACGTGCTGGATTTGATGTGCGCGACGCACATCCTACTCACTACGGACGACTATGTTCTGTAGAGACTCCAGAAGGTGCAAACATTGGGCTTGTGCTTAACCTTGCAACATATGCTCGTGTGAATGAATATGGTTTTATTGAAACTCCATATCTAAAAGTCAAAAATGGTAAAGTGAGCGACGAAGTTGTTTATCTTGATGCATCACAAGAAGCTGTTGAAGTTATTGCAGATGCTGGTGCTGAACTTACGGATGACAATAAATTCGTCGCAGAACGCGTTAGTGCACGTAATGGACCACTTCCTGAGCAAGTGGACGTATCAGAAGTCACATACATGGACGCAGCTCATAAGCAAATCCTTGGATCAACTGCGAGCCTAGTGCCTTTTGTTGAGAAAAACCGTGTCGACCGTAGCTTGATGGCTGCAAGCATGCAGAAGCAAGCCGTTCCACTGCTCGATCCTGAGTCACCAGTTGTTGGTACGGGTATTGAGGCTGAACTTGCTAAAAATACGAGTCAATTAGTCGTTGCAGAAGGCGATGGTGAAGTTGTTCGTGCTGATGGCGATGAAATCCATGTTAAGTACAAAGATGGTGTTAAAGCCTACGAACTCGTACACTTTGCAAAGTCGAACGATGATCGCTCGATTAACCAAAAAGTTCGCGTAACTCGTGGCCAAAAAGTAAAAGCAGGCGATATCCTTATTGAAGGAGCTTCAGTTGCTAACGGAGAACTTGCACTTGGACGTGACCTTACTGTGGCCTTTATGCCATGGAACGGATATAACATGGACGACGCGATCGTTCTTTCTGATCGTATCGTTAAAGAAGATGCACTTACGAGTATCAACATTAAAGATTACACTGTTGAAGTTCGTGAGACAAAACTAGGTCCAGAAATTGTTACTCGTGACATTCCAAATGTAAACGAAGAATCACTTCGTCACCTTGATGAAAATGGTATCGTGCAAATTGGTTCTGAAGTAAAATCTGGTGACGTTCTCGTTGGTAAGATTACACCTAAGGGTGAGCAAGAACTAAGCTCAGAAGAGCGCCTACTCCGTGCTATCTTTGGTGAGAAAGCTAAAGATGTTCGTGATACATCACAGCGAATGAACAATGCTGGTGGTGGTAAAGTTGTCGGTGTTAAGATCTTCTCACGTGAGAATGGTCATGAGCTAAAAGCCGGTGTTTTGATGCAAATTCAAATCTTTGTTGCTCAACTTCGTAAAATTAGCGTCGGTGACAAGCTTGCTGGTCGCCACGGTAACAAGGGTGTTGTCGCAAGAATCCTTCCAGTCGAGGATATGCCATTCATGGAAGACGGAACAGCTGTTGATGTTGTCCTAAACCCACTCGGTATTCCTTCTCGTATGAATATGGGTCAGTTGTTTGAAACTCACCTTGGTATGGCTGCACGTGCACTTGGCTACAAAGTAGCAACACCTCCGTTTAATGGTGTTCCAAATGAAACAATTGGTGACGAACTTGAGAAAGCTGGTTTTGCCCGAGATGGTAAATCACAACTATTCGATGGTCGTACTGGTGAAGCATTTGAAGAGCGCACAACAGTCGGTGTCATGCACATGCTTAAACTGCATCATATGGTAAGTGACAAGATTCACGCACGTTCAACTGGGCCATACACAATGGTTACTCAGCAGCCGCTTGGTGGTAAAGCACAAAACGGTGGACAGCGATTTGGTGAAATGGAAGTCTGGGCACTTGAGGCCTATGGTGCTGCAACAACGTTGCAGGAAATGCTTACTATTAAGTCAGACGATGTCTATGGTCGTGCTAAAGCATATGAATCAATTATCAAAAATGAACCAATCGTTGGTCCAAAACTACCTGAATCATTCAACGTTCTTGTAAAAGAGCTCCAGGGACTTGGTCTTCGTGTTGATCTTCTTGATGAGTCAGAGGACGCAGTCATTGATGCCGAGCAAGTCATTGCCGCATCAGGCCCAGCCGATAAAACTGTTCCAGTTGTACTTGATGATGATGTTGAAACAATCATGGACGAAGCAGACGCTGAAATGGACGACCTTGAAGAGGGAATTAGTATTCAGGATATTGATGAAATAGAAGAAATTAAGGAGGAGGCGTAATATGAGTCGCGTTATCGCCAACAACGGAATTGCCGACTTTGATGCAGTCCGACTTGCAGTTGCAAGTCCAGAGGACATCCTCAAATGGAGCAATGGTGAAGTCACAAAGCCTGAGACGATTAACTATCGTACTCAGAAGCCAGAACGAGATGGCTTGTTCTGCGAAAGAATCTTTGGCCCAGTCAAAGACATTAACCCACACGACAATAAACTAAAGGGTGTTCGTTCACGCGAAGCTGCGATTGATAAGAATGGTGAGCTTGTCACTAAATCAATCGTGCGACGTGAACGCATGGCTCATATCAGCCTTGCCGCACCTGTTGCGCACATTTGGTTCATGCGCGGTACACCGAGTGCCATGTCACTACTACTTGGTATTACTGTCCGCAACCTTGAACGCATTGCATACTTTGCAACATACGTTATCTTGAAATCGAACACTGAAAAACGTGATCAGTTCCTTGCTGACCTTGAAGCTGAAACTGAAGCTGGCCGCATGGCAATTAAAATGCGTTATGAAAAAGAAGCCGACGTTGACGGTGCTGATATTAAAGAACTTGCACAGGCACAGTCACGTGAAGTTGAAGAACTTAATGACAGTTACACTGTGAAAAAAGCACAGCTTGATAGCCTCATTAAAGGCGCTCTTATGAACGAAACTGATTATCGTAATCTTCCTGAAGAATACGAAGAACTAGTTGAAGTTGGTATGGGTGGTACTGCACTTAAAGCTCTTCTTGATGAAATTGAACTACCGCAGCTCATCGCTCAGTTATCTGAAGAAGTTGCCGGCGCAAAAGGTCAACGAGAGAAGAAACTTCTTAAGCGCCTTAAGGTTCTTGAGGGTATGCTTGCAGCTGGTATCAAACCAAACAGTCTTACGCTAACAGTTCTACCAGTTATTCCACCGGACCTTCGTCCAATGGTGCAGCTAACAGGTGGCCGTTTTGCGACATCAGACTTAAATGATCTTTACCGACGTGTTATTAACCGTAACAACCGTCTAAAGAAACTCATAGACCTTAATGCACCTGAAGTTATCTGTCGAAATGAAATGCGTATGCTTCAAGAAGCAGTTGACGCACTTGTCGATAACAGTTCTGCTCGTGGTGGCCGCGCAGTGAATGCAACAGGTGGTCGCCGCCGCTTGAAATCAATCAGTGATATGTTAAAGGGTAAACAGGGACGATTCCGCCAGAACCTTCTTGGTAAACGTGTGGATTACTCTGGACGTTCAGTTATTGTTGTTGGTCCAAAGCTTAAAATTAACCAATGTGGTCTGCCGAAGCAGATGGCTCTTGAATTATTCAAGCCATTCGTTATTAGCTGGTTGATTCGTGGCGAGCACGCACACAACATTCGTAGCGCGACTCGTTTAATTGAATCAGGTGATGCACTCGTATGGGACGCACTTGATGCTGTGATTGAGGGCAAGTACGTTCTTTTGAACCGTGCACCATCACTTCACCGTCTATCAATTCAAGCATTCATGCCAAAACTAGTCGAAGGTAAAGCGATTCAGCTACACCCACTCGTTGCAAACGGATTTAATGCCGATTACGACGGTGACCAAATGGCTGTTCACTTGCCACTGTCAGATGACGCTCAGCGTGAAGCTCGCGAGCTCATGACAGCAACAAGAAACCTTCTAAAGCCTGCGGACGGTGCTCCAGTTCTAAGTATTGGACAGGATGTTGTTCTTGGTAACTATTACATTACATATGAAAAACCTAGTGCACAAACTGCTGCAGTTAAAGCATATAGCTCTGTTTATGAAGCTGAAATGGCATACGATCAAGGTGTTTTGCAACTTCAAAGCCCAATTCGTGTCCATACACGAGGTGAAATCCGTAATACAACTCTTGGTCGTGTTTTCTTCAATGAAATTCTACCAAAAGATTTCCCATACGATAACGGTGTTCAGAATAAGAAACAGTTGAAAAAAGTGCTTGCACAGATTTTCAACATGTACGATGCTGAAACGACCGCTCAGACTGCAGACCGTATGAAAGGTCTTGCCTTCCGATTTGCAACAATCGCCGCAGTTTCAACAGGTATGGATGACTACATCAGCTTCGACGAGACTGCAGAGTTTATCGCTGAAGGTGATGCTAAGACGACACTTATATCTGAGCAATTCGACGAAGGTCTTATTACAGAGGAAGAACGATACAGCCTTACTGTTGGCGCATGGCGTGGTGTTGACCGTCAGATTACTGAATTCCTACAACAACAAATGAAGAACATGGATACGAGTATTAGTGTCATGGTCAACTCTGGTGCGCGTGGTGATATTAGTAACATTAAGCTTGCTAGTGCCATGGTCGGTATCATGGTGGATGCAACAAACCGTGAAATCGAACTTCCTATTCGATCAAGCTATAAAAAAGGACTAAGCTCACTTGAATCATTCGTGGCAACACGTGGTGCTCGTAAGGGTCTGATCGATACAGCGCTTAAGACAGCTGACTCAGGTTACCTGACTCGTCGTCTTGTTGATGTGTCACAGGACGTGTTCACTGTTGCTGATCAACCTGATAGTGATGATGGTTTTGCTATCCAACGTTCAGAGTCAGAACTCACTATGATCGACTTCGGTAACCGTCTCTTTGGTCGTTACACTGCAGAAGCTGTCGGAGACTATATTAAGAAAGACGAGCTGATCACACGTGAAATCGCAGATGCAATTCACAATGATGCAAGCATTACTGAAGTAAAAATTCAATCAGTTCTATCAACCAAGAACCTACGCGGTATTCCAACAAAGAGTTACGGTATCGATATGGCAACAGGCCACCTCGTTGCTGCTGCTCAACCTGTTGGTGTTATTGCTGCACAATCTGTCGGTGAGCCTGGTACACAGCTTACGCTTCGTACCTTCCATGCCGGTGGTGTTGCTGGTGGTGACATTACGCAAGGTCTTCCTCGTGTTGAAGAGTTGTTTGAAGCCCGCTCACCAAAAGGTCAAGCGTTTATGACTGAACTTGCAGGAACAGTAGATGTTTGGGAAGATGGCAAAAAATATATTGTCCAAGTCACTCCATCTGTTGGTCACGTCGAACGTATCCCACTTGGTGGCCGTACGGTGACTGTTAAAGCCGGTAGCAACGTCAAGGTTGGTGATGTGCTTGCAACTGGTGAAAGCGAAAGCAAGCCACTTGTTGCACCATTCGACGGAGTCGTTGAAGTTGCGGAAAATACATTAGTTCTCGCTGCTAACGCTGGCGCGCCTGTTCGTTACGAAGTGCCAGGCACAACTCAGCTTGTTGTTAAAGCTAACGACCAAGTTGAAGCAGGTGATCGTCTAACGATAGGTTCGCTCAACCTACACGACCTCATGCGTCTTAAAGGAACTGAGGCAACTCAGCGCTATATCATCAACGAAGTGCTTCGTATTTACGCAGCACAGGGACAAGATGTTGCAGATAAGCACCTTGAGATCATCGTTCGACAGATGTTTAGTCGTGTTCAGATCGAAGATCCAGGTGACAGCGCATTTGTAACTGGCGACATTGTCAGTAAAGCATCTGTCGTTGAAGCGAACGCGAAACTTGTCGAAGAAGGTATGACTGAACTAGTTGGCTACACTCAACTGCTTCTTGGTATTACTAAGGTGTCAATCTGGAGCGATAGCTGGCTATCAGCTGCATCATTCCAGGATACGACTCGTGTATTAATCAACGCTGCCGTCAGTGGCCGCGCTGACCGACTCCATGGCCTAAAGGAGAATGTGATCATTGGTCGCAAGATCCCAGTTGGTACTGGTGCTCGGGACCTCGTTGAAAACGAAGTTTCAGAGGAAGATATCGCAAACGATTTCGAACTCGCAGCCTAGTATCTGCAAGATATAAACAACCCGCTCAGATGAGCGGGTTGTTTTAGTATAATATATATGATATAATATTAAATGGATTAATGTAGCTACGGTGCTACGCCATACAGAGAGGTGTTTACATGACACATCCGTTTGGAGAGAAGTTGTCAACGAGTGGTGACACTCGGCCACTACCGATTACCGTCCCCGGTCGAACGCGGTACCAGCAGTATATCCACCGGAGAACCAAGCATCTCTTCGGTGACGTGCCTGGCTTCCTGTACGAGATCAAGAACGGTCGCTATAGCCAGGCATGTGTGATCTTGGATGCACACCTCGCGTCGACGACCCGGATCACACAACTGGACCGGAGGATTGCAGCCAGTTGGCTGCGCAAGCACCGGTCCTACTACCCCAACAACTGAGTCAACGAAAATGAGCATGCCGAATCGGCTCGACCATTGTGGTCGCCGCATTCACGCGAGCCTTTTCGGTGGCTCATTTTTCGTTAGTAATTGCCAGCTCCCTGAAGTCCAGTAGTGATAAGGCTTATTATTGGCCCCGCAATGAAACCAAGTCCAATCACAACAAGAGACGCTATCGTAAGTACTTTTGGTGTACCTGTAGGTTTTCTCTTTGTAAGAAAAAGAATATCAAGAACAATAGCTCCCACGGATACGATCATATCAAGGACACCAATAAAAGCTAAAATAATAAAAGCGACTACAATCGCTCCAAGTGAATCTGAAAATCCTTTTAATACGCCAGATACAGCAAGAATAAATCCTACAATAAGAAGTATCACGAATCCGAAATGGACGCAGTTTACAATAAGCGTCCAAAGTCTTAAGTGGTCGGTATTTGTTGGTTTAGCTGAAGATACCTGGACTGTAGAAGTACTAACAGCAGGAGCTATCGAAACTTCTGTAGGTTCTGGCATTGTTGGTGGCATATAAGGTGGAGGAGTAGGTGGGCTTTGATCCATAATACCTTAAGTATACCACTGAGCGCGTGAACATTGCATATAGCACTCAAATTTGGTATAGTAACAAGTGAGTTTCCTCTGTTTGGATTACTTGGTGTATTGAATGTGTACACACCAGGTAGACGCTAAGCAGGACGACATAGCGAGGCGATGCTGAAGCCAGACTATACACGAGATACATCTTATCTCAAATAATGTGAATTAACAGGAGTATTAATGCCAACAATCAACCAATTGGTGCGAAAACCACGCAAGATTGCTATTAAAAAAAGTAAGTCTCCTGCGCTCGGTCGTATCCACAATGCACTAAAGACTCGTTACTACGATCAAGATGCTCCACTAAAACGTGGCGTATGTATCAAAGTAACGACTAAAACACCTAAGAAACCGAACTCTGCACTTCGTAAAGTCGCTCGTGTGCGTCTTACAAATGGTCAAGAAGTTTGGGCATACATTGGCGGCGAAGGTCATAACCTTCAGGAACACGCTGTTGTGCTTGTTCGTGGTGGCCGTGTTCCAGATCTTCCAGGTGTTCGTTACCACATCGTTCGTGGTGCGCTTGACCTTCAAGGTGTTGCAAAACGCCAACAAGGCCGCTCTAAATATGGCGCTAAAAAGGAGGACAAGTAATGCCTCGTAAAGTAACTAAGTCGCTACAGCGCATTCCAGGTCCAGATCGTAAATATCAGAGTCCAATGGTACAACGACTTATCAACAAATCAATGATTGATGGTAAGAAATCTATCGCTGAGTCAGCAGTTTACTCAGCACTTGAAATAGCTGCAAAAAAACTTGACTCTGAGGATCCACTTGAAGTCTTTGAGCGCGCTCTAAAAAACATCTCACCAAACTTCGAGGTTAAATCTCGTCGTGTTGGTGGCGCAAACTACCAGATTCCATTCCCAGTTTCTGGTCATCGCCAATTACACTATGCATTTAGCTGGTTGGTTCAGTCTGCCCGCGGTCGTAAAGGTATCCCATATTCACAGCGCTTAGCGCTTGAAATTGTTGATGCATACAACCAAGCAGGTGCTGCATACAAGAAAAAAGAAGATACCCACAAAATGGCCGAAGCAAACCGTGCTTTCGCTCACTTTGCTCGAACATAGTAATATATTCGATGTTTCTTCACAAAATACCCGCTACGAATATGTGGCGGGTATTTTATGTAAGTATACCTGAGCACGGTTGCATAAGTCTTTGACATAGAATAGGATATATAGTATATGAGTGAAAATGAATTTTCGATGCCAGATATGGATAGATCTTCTGTCGATAAATCATTTGGTGATATCACAAGACCACACGGAGCTATGCCAGACCTAGATATCGACTTTATGACACTCACAAGAGATGATGCGGCATTCGAGCGATATCTAGAAAACGCACCGTCAATAGTCACTGCACTGGATACTCAGAACGCCTTGAAAGATGTTGTATGGTCAAATGAAAAAGAGCTGACCACTGTGATGGATCAACTCGTTCGAGATCTTACGAGACGCGCAAGAGCAGATCTGTTGATCGGTGAATTAGTTATTATAAGTGGAACGACTCTCGTCCTTCCTCAGGGTGAAAAAAATGATATACGAGAAGGTGTTAGTTTTTATCCACGCAATATTGAATCTGATGAATTTGTCCCACAGCTTATTACTGGCCAGTCAGGTAGGTTTTATAGCTTTTATTATAGAATAGTTGAAAATCCAAACAACACATATAGTGCAAGGATTGTCTACAGAGTTTCCGTTGGAGAATCTGATACACCGTTTCAACATACGTTCGTGTGCGCGTCAGCAGATGTAGACTACACAACAAGATTGGAGTTCGATAAAGATGAAATAAATCGAGATGTCCGTGACGCTAAAGATGTGTTTAAAGAAGTCATGAGTGTTGAAGTTTCCGAATATCTATCTCAGCTCTATGAGTTAATGGGAAGTAGCGATGGCAGATATACTGCTGAAATGCTTAACACCATTTCATCTATTGTACAAATTATCTCAACTCACGACGCATTAAAAAGTGTCCGACAAAGGTCGCTTGAATCGCTTGAAACATTGATAATCTCATATATGTCACCGAGGCTTGGAGGACGCCCTTTAGCTATAGAATATACGGCTGGTCTTCTACATAGTTCTGACGGTAAGATCGAACCGAAGAGTCTTATTCCACAATGGCAACAATCTGAAGATGCACCATTTACTTTAGAGGCAACTGTCATAACTGAAGTGGCAGTAAGACCAATTCATGATAATACATCAAATGCGCAGGAGCCTTATATGATTATCCGGTTGGGTGACGATACGCATTACGTTCCACTATCCAAAATAACAGCTATTCTATAAATCTACAGCACACAAAGAATTATGGTATCCTATATTTCAAGATGTTGATGAAAGCCGATGGATTAAAGTTAGGATTGGAACAGGCATATTCTGCGCCAAAAACGACATTTATACCAGAACCAATGCCTGAAAGTGATAATGAGCTACTTCCACTACGTCGTCGACGTAGGCGTGATGGACGAGGATGGATGCCACCGGAACATAATGATACGGAAACGAGTTTTAGCGCACAGCGAACATATTCTCGCCGTCAAGCGTTAAGAATCGGAGCCGCAACTATTGCTGGAGTCGTTGGTACAGTCTATCGCATGGATATTAACGCAACAAAGATGGAACTAAGTAAAACTCGTGCGTATCTTTTGCCAGTGTACGATGCTGCTAATGTAGACGATAGACATAAGGCCATTGTAATAACTGCAGGATTTGGGAATCTTAATTCAGAACCTACGGCTATAGCTGCGAGTGAATACGCTCAATATGAAAATGTCTATGCAACTTTACTTGATGACAAAGGAATCGAGATTGGTGCACTTGCAAATGTTACTGCTGATTTTGCAGATGGACGATTTGTTAGCGAACTAGAGTTCGGTGGCTATAGTATGGGAGGACTTATTGATCTTGCAATTGCCAGTAAGATACATGCATCAAATCCAAATATGAAAGTGTCTGCAGTTCACTTATACAATACGCCAAGTGATGGCGATACACTATGGCCATGGACACGAGACCAAGGTGACACAATGGTCGATATGCTTAGTGTATTCAAGGATGCAGAGTACAGTCGCATCAATAGGTTTCTTGTTGAGACTTTTGGAGCACGCTGGCATGAAATAAATGAGTTTGGTTCGGATGGATCAGGTGGTAGCAACCCACTATTTATAGATCCTCAAAAGCTGTATAACGTCGCAAAATATGTGTTAAAAGAAAAAATCTTTAATGACGATGCTGCCTCGACGGCACTCCTTCAGTCGCAATTTAAATTTATACTTGCATCTGGTGCTCGGGATGACATCTTGGCACTTGGTGAAAAAAATAAGTTTGAAAAAAAGCCACCTGAAATAATATATTACCGACCAGTTGACCCTTCGGCTGATGGCGTCGTTAATACAGTCGATGCATCAAAGGCCTTTGCTGAATACTGTAAAGAGGCTAATCTCACATTTATAGATGTTCAAGTTGAAGGAATAGGTCACGCAGATCCAATTCAACATACATTAGAGCACAGTGCTGCAATTCGTGCCGTGCATCTCGCACGTTTAAGTATGAAGGAGCGGTCGTACACGATGATTAGTGACAAACTAACATTACCGTATGCAATTAAGGCTGAAGATAAGACATATAATGTGATTATCACAGCTTATCCAAGAAGTAGCATAGCTCCAGCCTAAAGAGGCTAGGTGACTAGAAAATTGGCTGGTAATCTGCTACAATAGACAATGAAACGCTATTTTTGTGTCAAAAAATAGCAAACAATAATTAAACGCAAAGGAAGAGATCGCCCCATGGCTGTAAAAAATGTCCCTCTAAAGGACTTTCGTAATATCGGTATTATCGCGCATATTGATGCCGGTAAGACAACGACAACTGAAGGTATTTTGTACCGTACTGGTCTAACTCACAAAATTGGTGTGGTTCGTGGCGATGGCGATGGCGCGACAACTGACTGGATGGCTCAGGAAAAAGAACGTGGAATAACTATTACAAGTGCTGCCGTTACATGTTTTTGGAAAGACCACAAAATTAATATCATCGATACACCTGGTCACATCGACTTTACAGCCGAAGTTGAGCGTTCTCTACGTGTTCTTGACGGTGCCGTAACAATTTTTGACGGTAAGATGGGTGTTGAAGCTCAATCTGAGACTGTTTGGCGACAAGCGAACAAATACGGCGTTCCTCGTATTTGTTTCATCAATAAAATCAACCAAACCGGTGGTGATTTCTATAAATCTCTTGACACAATTCACACACGTCTTAGCAAGCACGCGCTTCCAGTCCATCTTCCTATTGGGTTCGAAAAAGACATCAATGGTGTTGTTGACCTAGTAGATATGAAGGCATACACATATGAAGACTATACTGACCATGAACTTGTTCAAGGTGAGATACCTGCAGATATGCTTGAAAAAGCTAAAAATGCTCGTAGTCTTCTTGTTGAAGCAGCTGTTGAAGCTGAAGATGAGCTATTCGAACGCTTCCTCGATAAGGGTGAAGAGTCGATCACAATCGATGAATTAAAAGCAGCACTTCGAAAACGAGTTCTTGCTGGTGATTTCTACCTGGTAAGCGGCGGTGACGGGCGAGGTGTTATTGTTGAAAAACTACTTGATATCATGGTAGATTATCTTCCATCCCCACTTGATGTCGATGCTATTTGGGGTGTTAACCCTAAGAGTGGCGATAAAATCGAGCGAAAACCTGCTGAGTCTGAACCACTGGCTGGTCTCGCATTCAAAATTGCTACTGACCCATTCGTTGGTAAATTAATCTTTGTACGTGTTTATAGTGGCACACTTACCGCAGGAAGCTATGTTCTTAATACAGCTACAGGCAACAAAGAGCGCGTTGGCCGTATTGTTCGTATGCACGCAGATAAGCGTGAAGAGATTAGTTCAGTTGGTACAGGTGACATCGCTGCAGTTATTGGCCTTAAAGATACATTCACAGGTCACACCCTTTCTGATGTTGCACACCCAATTACACTTGAAAACATTACGTTCCCAGACCCACCTGTTTCAATTGCAGTTGAGCCAAAAACGAAAGCTGACCAGGAAAAAATGGGAATCGCTTTGCAGCGTCTTGCTGAAGAAGATCCAACTTTCCGCGTTCACACCGATGATGAAACAGGACAAACGATTATGTCAGGAATGGGCGAGCTTCACCTAGACATTCTTATTGATCGAATGAAGCGTGAATTTAACGTTGAAGCAAACATCGGTGAGCCACAAGTTGCATTCCGTGAATCTATCAAGGGAACTTCAAAAGTTCAGGGTAAGCACGCGAAACAATCAGGTGGTCGTGGACAATACGGAGACGTTTGGGTTGAATTTGAACCAAACGAACCAGGTAAAGGTTTCGAATTTGTTGATGCTATTAAAGGTGGTGTTGTGCCTCAAGAATATCGCAAACCTGTTGAGCAAGGTATTCGTGAAACATTACTCGGTGGAGTTATTGCTGGTTATCCAGTCGTAGATGTTAAAGCAACACTATATGATGGTAGCTATCACGATGTCGACTCAAGCGAGCTTGCGTTTAAGCTTGCAGGTGCTATCTCAGCACGTGAAGGCGTGAAGCAAGCAAAGCCGATTCTTCTCGAGCCAGTTATGAAAGTTGAAGCAACTACTCCAGAGGAATTCATGGGTGATGTAATCGGTGACCTTAACGCTCGTCGTGGCCGTATTGATGCGATGGAAGATCTTCTTGGTGGCGCTAAACTAATTCGTGCATACGTACCGCTTGCAAGCATGTTTGGCTACACTTCAGACCTTCGCTCAATGAGTCAGGGCCGTGCAGCAAGTACAATGGAACTTGCGACATATGAAGAAGTTCCACCAAATGTAGCTCAAGAAATCATCGAAAAACGTTCAAGTAAATAAATTTCGACGATGACTTAAAGGCACGGTCAGAGATGGCTGTGCCTTTTGATTTACATCTTTTACATTGCATAAGACCACGTATTTGCTATATGTACTATTTGGGTGTAGAATCCCAGAAAAGTAGAATTGATCAATGAGACATTCAAAAACACCTGAAAATCGTGCAATACAAGCCGTCTCAACCTTAAAAGCTATCGATGTAGCGATAGATAATGATGATTTAAGCATCGCTGAAATCCGCCATCATGTTGTTACGTTATCTCAAAGCCTTGGCTACGACCGATATTTCAGTGGCGAGTTTTTCGAACATAGCATTGCTATAAAACCAACTAGTATAAGCAAAATTAAAAACAGGCTATCAGTTATTGGGCTTGGCATGCCGATTCATCATCCTACAGAAGAAGCATTTAAGACAATTAATGAGAATAATAGTTACATATCCACATCTTTAGAGCTATTAGCTCGGATAGCTGATGGACATGAAGATTGTATCCACAGTCCATTCACCATTCTTGCCCCACATGTCAAACAACCTTTGACAGGGCATAGGCACTGCATGAAACTTGAAGCAGTGCGTTTTGCTATAGGGTCTGATCTCAGACCTGACGTGCAGAGTATATACGTACAGGTCTATGGTAAAGATTATGTTGCATTCCGTCGGAGTACAATTGATGGTCTTGAACAATCAGATATGATTAGTAAAGTAACTCACGGACTTGCTCATAAAGCACTTGATATACTCAGTGATCCATACACTGTGCCACCAGCTCATCATTATAAAGAAGACGAGTAATCCATCTCTTTACATCTTGTCCCTATCTCGCTATAATGAGTGTATACGTCGTGGAGTCTATCTTGACAACGCGCGAAAATAATTAATAGGAGAATACCCCACATGGCAGATTTTGATCGAACCAAGCCTCACGTTAACGTTGGTACTATGGGCCACGTCGACCACGGTAAAACAACACTAACTGCAGCAATCACAGCTGTACTTGCGAAGCGACTTCCAAGCGATGTTAACAAAAAAGTTGACTACGCTCAGATCGATAACGCGCCAGAAGAGCGTGCACGTGGTATTACTATTGCTTCTTCTCACCAGGAGTATGAATCAACTAAGCGTCACTACGCTCACGTTGACATGCCAGGACACGCCGATTATGTTAAAAACATGATCACAGGTGCTGCACAGATTGATGGTGCTATCCTTGTCGTTGCAGCAAATGATGGTCCACTTCCACAAACTCGTGAGCACGTTCTACTTGCAAAACAGGTTGGTGTTCCAAAGATTCTTGTTTTCCTAAACAAAATGGACCTTGCTGATCCTGAGTTAGTTGAGCTAGTTGAGATGGATATTCGTGAACTTCTTGCAAAGAATGGTTTCGACGAAGATGCTCCTATCATCAAAGGTTCTGCAACAAAAGCTCTTGAAGGCGACAGTGCTTCTGAAGATGCAATTATGGAACTTGTTGAGGCTCTTGATAGCTACGTTCCTGAGCCAACACGTGATCTTGATAAGCCATTCCTTATGCCTATCGAAGACGTATTCTCAATTAAAGGCCGTGGTACGGTTGCCACTGGTCGTATCGAGCAGGGTATTGTTAAACTAAACGACCCAGTCGAAATCGTCGGTATCAAAGCAACTCAAACATCAGTTGTTACTGGTATCGAGGCATTCAAAAAGAACCTAAACCAAGGTCAAGCTGGCGACAACGCTGGGCTACTTCTCCGTGGTATTGAGCGCGAACAAGTTGAACGCGGTCAAGTTCTTGCAAAACCAGGTTCTGTTACTCCACACACAGAATTTGACGCTGAAGTATACATCTTGAAGAAAGAAGAAGGTGGCCGTCACACACCATTTAGCAAGGGCTACAAACCACAGTTCTACTTCCGTACTACTGACGTAACTGGTGAAGTTGAACTTCCTGCTGACAAAGAAATGGTTATGCCTGGCGATACCTTGACTTTCAAGGTTACACTTCTCCAGCCTATCGCAATGGAACAAGGTCTAAACTTCGCTATTCGTGAAGGTGGCCGAACTGTTGGTGCTGGTGTTGTTACTAAGATCAACAAATAATCACACAACAGTGTAATAAATACCCCCGGCTAGTTCGGGGGTATTTATTATCTTAAACCTATGAAAGCAAACACCCCGCCTGATACCGGAGGCACCAAGTGGGGTGCTGCTCAACGATAGGCGGGGTTTATGTTGTCGAATGGTCCGACTAGTAGAGCGCGACTGTCACTTTGCAGCGAAATCCTTTCGCTGTACGAATCCGCACAGCCTTCGCAGACCTCACCAGTTTGTCACGAAGCTTCAATCGCTCCGTCGAGGCTCTGATCATCGTGAACTCGGCCAGCGTGACGTAGTTGGGCGACTGGATCGTGAAGCTCTTCAGGCCAGTCCTTTCAGAGATGTACAGGAGGGCTTCGATGCTTGATGCGATCTCAGCTCTTGCGGTTGTGCTTACTGCGGTGACAGTCATGCGCATCCTCTCATTTGACACTGGAGCCATTCCAGATATCATGACACCCATCAAACAGTGATGGATATATAAAAATATACTATCATAAATATATATAATCGTCAATTTGCATCTGAGATAAAACTCTGTATAATATGTTATGAATATTAATCATATCGAGAACTCGGGCGGTAATCACCCCGTCAGAGGTTACGGTATAGTACCGAATCAATAGATTCAGACAAGGACACACCATGGCAGATAAACCTGCAGCAGAAGGCCTACGAATTCGTATTCGCCTAAAAGCGTACGATCACAAGGTTATCGACCAATCAGCTAAGCAAATTATTGATACTGCAATCCGAACTGGTGCAAGTATTGCAGGTCCAGTACCACTTCCTACTCGTCGTAGTACATTCACAGTCGTAAAATCACCGCACGTTTACAAAACTGGTGGAGAAACATTCGAAATGCGTGTACATAAACGTCTTATCGATATCACGAATGCTACCCCTAAGACTATTGATAGTCTTCAAAACCTCAGCTTACCGGCTGGTGTTGATGCCGAAATTCGTATGTAGTCATCATGACAATATAAAATAATCCCTGTATCAATTCAGGGATTATTTTATTATGTATATTATTTACGAATGCATTGCAGGCGTTTTTTTGATAATTTCACTACTACTTGCAGCATTAGTGGCATCAATTTGATCATATATATCCTGAACCTTCATACTTAGCTGCATAACCCAAGCTGCTAGTGCAATCACCAGTCCAGATAGGATTAGCCAATAGAAAGTCTGATGCGTTGCTTGAAAAGTTAGAAAAGGAACTGTAGCAGGCGTTTTTTGAGGTGAGTGAACGCTTGTTTTTACAACCTTTGGCTTTGAAACTGTTTTTTTAGCAGCTACCTTAGGTTTTTTTGGAGTTGCTGTAACTTTTTTAGTAGTTGCCACGATTAGTTCCCCTCATGTTTATAGTTGCTTGTATTATCGCTTATATAGAAGGTGAATACAAGTCTTCATTTTACTTATGATTATTTTTCAGTATAATAAAAACAATGTCCACAAAAAAAATAAACAAACCAGTTACAGCCAAAAAACGACAACAGTCACAACCCACACGGGCAAAAGTGTATCCTCGTGTATTCGAGACGGATAGTACATATTTTCTAAAGCTAGTTGTATTTATATTACTTGGTACTCTATGGCTAAAATTTGCAGAACCTATTTCATGGCAAGGGATACGCTTTACAGGCGTACCACTTGGACTAGTACTAGGCATAATTGGTATTGCAAAGTTCGAAAAATACCAAGAAGATCGAAAAATTTGGTATGCAGTACTCGTCGTTGTATCAATTATATGTTACTTCGTGCCAGCCGGCGTCGTCATTTAAATAGCCTTTCTCCTACCACTTGACGTAAGGGGACGAAGTGTAGTAAACTACGTAGGTAACTTATTACGTAATAACAACTGTCTCTTGGTGAATTGGAAGGTCCTGATGAAGGAAACCACCCTCCACCAAGAGTTTTAAGTGGGAGCATGAAGGCAAATGAAAGCACTTCTCGGTACCAAAATTGGTATGACCCAAATCATCAGCGAGAGCGGCGCGGCTATTCCAGTCACGCTAATTCAAGCTAGCCCCAACACTGTGACTCAGGTAAAGTCTGTCGAATCCGACGGCTACAACGCAGTGCAGGTGGCATATGGTGAGGGTAAGAACCTGAGCAAGGCCGTTGCTGGACACACAAGTCCAGCCAAAGTGACACCGAAACACATTCGGGAGATTCGTGTTGCAGAACTACCAGAAGGCCTCTCGGTAGGAAGCACAATCGACGTAACAGCTTTTGCATTAGGAGATGTCGTTGATGCGACAGGAACTAGCAAAGGTAAAGGTTTTGCCGGTACGGTAAAACGACATAACTTTAATACCAGCAAAAACACCCACGGTGGTAACGGTAACGTCCGTAAACCAGGTTCAATTGGATCAATGTATCCACAAAAAGTTTTTAAGGGTAAACGCATGGCAGGACGCATGGGTCACGACCGAGTAACGGTCAAAAACCTTGTTGTTGCTTACATCGACCTTGAAAACAATTTGATTGGTCTTCGTGGTGCTGTTCCAGGTCCTAAAAAGGGTCTGATCATCATTGGAGGAAAGGCATAATGGCTGAGACAACTACAGCAGCTAAGACTGCTCTACCAAAAGAAGTCTTCAACGTCGAGGTGACAAACCATGAACTATTGAAGCTGGCATATGACTCATATCTTGCCAAAGCTCGTCTTTCGAGCGCAACTACCAAACAGCGTGGCGAAGTCCGCGGTGGTGGTAAGAAGCCATGGAAGCAAAAAGGTACTGGACGTGCGCGTTTCGGTAGCTCTCGTAACCCAATTTGGCGCGGTGGTGGTGTTGTTTTTGGACCTAACGGTACTGAAAACTATACAAAACGTATTAGCACTGGTAGCAAACGTGTGGCTATTCGCCAAGCGTTGACACTCGCGAACCAAGCGAAACTTATCCTTGTAAAAGATGTTAAGACGACTGGTAAGACGACTGATGTCATCAAGTTCCTTGCCGATAACAAGCTTGACCGTAAGGTCCTCCTCGTTGTCGACGAGAAAACACCAGAGCTCATTCGTGCGACTAACAATATCCAACAGCTTCTGTTGGTACGTAGTACATATCTAAGTGTGTATCACATCCTAAACGCTGATCATATTGTTATTGCACCTTCAGCCCTTTCTACCATCAAAACATGGTTAGTAAAGGAGGAGGCGTAATATGACAACTAATATTAGCGTTATCCCACGCGCAACTGAGAAAGCCTACGCTCAGTCGCAAAACAATGTTTACGTATTTAGTGTGCCTCTCACAGCAAACAAGCAAGAAATTGCCGCTGCTATCGAAGCACAATTCGAAGTAAAAGTTGAACGCATCAAAACACTCGTTCAAAACGGTAAAGCTATTCGCTTTAGCCGTGGCAAACGATCACAGCCAGGTAAGACAACTCGCAAAGACTCTAAGAAAGCCTACGTGACACTTGCCAAGGGTGACAGTATTCAGGTATTTGATGTACAACCTGAAGAGGAGAAGAAGTAATGCCAATTAAAGCTTACAACCCAACCACTCCTGCCCGCCGAGGCATGACAAGTGAAGATTATAGTGAGATTACAACTCGTAAACCACTAAAAAGCTTAGTCAAGAGTAAAAAGCAAAACGCTGGTCGTAACAATACTGGACGTATTACAGTTCGTCACCGTGGTGGTGGTGTCAAACGACACTACCGACTTGTTAATCACAAGCTAGCAGCTGGTACAGTTGCAACGGTTGAAGAGATTGAATACGATCCTAACCGTTCTGCGCGTATTGCTCGTATTAAAGATCAACATGGTCTATACCACTATGTACTGGCTGATACGCAAATGACTAAAGGTAAACAAATCGCTAGCGGCCCTGATGCACCAATCGAAGCAAGCAACCGTATGCCACTCGCAAACATTCCAATCGGTTCTCAGATTTATGCGATCGAGATCCAAATTGGTAAGGGTGCACAGATGGTTCGTTCTGCAGGTACAAAAGCACAGCTTATGGCAAAAGAGGGTGATTACGCACAAGTACGTATGCCGTCAGGTGAAGTTCGTCGATTCCGTCTGGAAGCGCACGCAACAATAGGTGTTGTTGGCAACATTCAGCACCAAAACGTTAAGATCGGTTCTGCTGGTCGTAACCGACGCAAAGGTATTCGTCCATCAGTTCGTGGTATTGCTATGAACGCTGTAGATCACCCGCATGGTGGTGGTGACGGTGGTGCACACGGTGTGGGCCGTACGCCAAGAACTCCATGGGGTCAATTGACACTCGGATACCGTACTCGCCGTCGTAAAGATGTCAGTAAGTTAATCGTAAAGAGCCGCCATGAAAGCAAGAGGAAGAAGTAGTATATGAGTCGATCACTTAAAAAGGGACCATTCATCGACTTCAAGCTTGCCAAAAAAGTGGCAGCGCTTGGAGCTGATGACCGAACAGTTATCAAAACCTGGGCACGTGCTAGCACGATTAGCCCAGACATGGTTGGACGTACGATCGCTGTTCACAACGGTCGCGTTCATGTACCAGTATTCGTGTCGGAAAATATGGTTGGTCACAAACTCGGTGAGTTTAGCCCAACACGTAAATTCCGTAAACACGGTGGAAAGGACAAGAAGTAATGGCTGATATTACTGTCCGAGCTTACGTCAAGGATCTCGCGCTTACTCCACGTAAAGTGAGTTTAGTAGCCGCCCTTGTGCGTGGACGTACCGTAGCAGACGCACTCGTTATCTTGGATCACGTTCCAAAACGATCTGCACTACCTGTTAAAAAAGCAATCGAAAGTGCCAAGAGCAATGCTGTTAATACACATGGTCTTGATGGAAAAACATTGGTTATTTCAACACTATCAGTAACAGCTGGAACTAGGCTTAAACGCTTTAACCCAGCTGCTCGTGGCCGTGCTCTTCCATTTGAGAAGAAAGCTTCAAACATTTTAGTTGAAGTAACAGGTGCTGAAAAAGCTAAAAAAGTTGCAGCTAAGCCTGTAGTTGGTGCGTCAACTACAACTAAACCTACAGCTAAAACCGTAGCAAAGAAGGAGAGCAAATAATATGGGCCAAAAAGTAAACCCAATTAGCTTCCGCTTGCAGGTTCACAAGAACTGGAGTTCACGTTGGTTCGCTGGTAAACGCGACTTTGCCAAATGGCTTGCAGAAGATATTCGAATCCGTGAGTTGATTGAAGCAAAATTCGCATCTCGACCAACTATTAATTTGATTGAGATTGAACGTTCAGCTAACCTTATCACTATTACAATTCATACCGCAAAAGCTGGTGTTGTGATTGGCCGTGGTGGTGCAGGTGTTACTGAGCTAAAAGCACAGATCGAGAAAATTGCGAGCCTACCAGTTCGTATTAATATCGAAGAAGTAAAGCGACCAGAGCTAGCTGCTAAGCTTGTTGCGGAGAACATTGCTCGTCAACTTGAACGTCGTATTAATTTCCGTCGTGCAACTAAGATGACTGCGCAAAATACTATGGCTGCAGGCGCTAAGGGTATCCGTATCCAAGTTTCCGGACGACTAAACAACGCTGAAATGGCGCGCAAGGAAAAAGTTATTGAGGGATCAGTACCACTTCATACCCTTCGCGCTGATATCGACTTTCACACTGCACGTGCTGCACTACCTGGTGCTGGTATCGTTGGTGTTAAGGTATGGATTTACAAAGGTGAAAGGACGGATCGATAATGTTACTTCCTAAGAAAACTAAATATCGTAAAGTTCGTAAGGGCAAAAACAAGGGTGTTGCAACCCGAGGTCATTACATCGCTTTTGGTGATTACGGCCTTCAGTCACAGGACAATGATGACATTACCTCACGTCAGATCGAAGCGTCTCGTCAAGCGATGACTCGTCACATCAAGCGTGGTGGTAAAATCTGGATCCGTATCTTCCCACACACTCCACGTACACGCAAACCTGCGGACGTGAAAATGGGTAGTGGTAAAGGTAATCCAGAGTTCTTTGTCGCTAAAGTAAAAGCCGGTACCGTCCTATTTGAAATGAAGGGTGTAGACGAAGCAACTGCACGTGAGGCTATGCGCCTTGCTGGACATAAGCTTCCTGTCCGCACTAAGTTCATCGCACGGGAGGTAGCGTAATATGGCAACTAAACAAGTTAAAAAAGTTGCAAAAGCAACTGAAGTTAAGACTGTCGAACAGATGCAAGAACTTTTAGCTACTAAACAAGCTGATCAAATTGCATTAAAACGTGGTCACGCAGCTGGCGAACTTGCCAACCCGCGGGTCCTCACCACGACACGTAAAGAAATCGCACGCCTTCACGCCGCTATCCGAGCAGCTGAGATCGCAAGTGCAAAGGAGAGTAAATAATATGGCCAAGACATTGACCGGTATCGTCACATCGGATGTGGCTGACAAAACCATCACCGTCACTGTAACTAGTCGTGAAACGCATCCTATTTATGGCAAACAATATACTGTTAGCCGAAAATACGCAGCCCACGATGAAAAGAACGAAGCGAAGAAGGGTGACAAAGTCACTATTTCTGAAACTCGTCCAGTTTCAAAACGAAAAGCTTTCAAGCTTGACGCTGTGATTTTGAAATCACGTGGCAGCATTGAACTAAAAGAGGACGAGGCATAGTATGATCCAACAAGAATCACGCCTCATCGTCTGCGATAACAGTGGTGCTAAAACGCTACTGTGTATTCGTGTACTCGGCGGTACTAGACGCCGCTACGCACGTGTTGGTGACATAATTGTCGCAACCGTAAAAACAGCTAACCCAACAGGTACTGTCAAACGTAAATCAGTCGTTAAAGCCGTTGTGGTCCGAACTCGTGATCAAATCCAACGTCCTGACGGCAGCACGATTGCATTTGATGACAATGCCGCCGTCATTATTGGCGACGACAAGCTACCAAAGGGTACTCGTGTATTTGGACCAGTTCCTAGGGAACTTCGCGACATGGGTTACGCAAAGATTATCAGCTTAGCTCCGGAGGTACTCTAATATGGCACAACGTATTCAAAAAGATGATGTCGTCAAGCTTATTAGTGGTGCTAAAAAGGGCACAACTGGTAAAGTACTTCGCGTATTGACTAAAAAGGATGCTGTTCTTATTGAAGGCATCGGTGTTGGTCACCGTAAAGTAAAACCATCACAGCAAAACCCACGCGGTGGTAGTAAAGATATTCACGTACCAACTCCACTACATAAAGTAGCGCTTGTTGTTGATGAAAAATCTAACGCAACCAGCCGAGTTGGGTATATTAAAAATGCTGACGGCAACAAGGTTCGCCTTGCACGTCAACTTAAGAACAAGGAGATCAAGTAATGGCTAAAGCTACTACTACTGTTGCTCCTCGCCTGAAAGCTTTATATAAGGAAACTTATGTCAAAGAACTACAAGCCGAACTGAACCTAAAGAATATTCATCAGGTGCCAAAGCTCGAGAAAATTGTAGTCAGCGTTGGTATCGGCAAGAATAAAGATGACAAGCGTCATTACGAAACCGTGAGTAACACACTAAAAAAGATCACTGGCCAACAGCCAGTTGATCGCATGGCCAAAAAATCTATCGCGACATTTAAAATTCGTGCTGGTCTTAACCGTGTTGGGATTAGTGTAACGCTTCGTGGTGCTCGTATGTACGAGTTCCTTGATCGTCTTGTTAATATCGCACTTCCTCGTGTTCGTGACTTCCATGGTGTATCAACGAAATTTGATAAAGGTGGAAACTACAACCTTGGTCTTATTGAACAATCGATTTTCCCTGAATTAACATTCGAGGAAACACAAGTACTTCACGGCCTACAGGTTACTTTCGCAATTAAAAACGAAGACGCAACCCATTCCCGTGCATTACTTGAAAAATTCGGTCTACCATTTGAGAAAGAAGGAGGCAAACGCTAATGGCTAAGAAATCTGCCGTCGCACGAGACGAAAAACGCAAGAAAATGATTTTGAAGTTTGCAGCTAAGCGTGCTGAACTCAAAGAACTAGGTGACCTAGAAGGTCTTCAGAAATTACCACTCAACAGCAGTCCAAGTCGCTGGAAGAACCGTGATATTCTTCACGGTCGACCACGTGGCTACATGCGTCGTTTTGGTCTGAATCGTATAAACTTCCGTGAAAAAGCCTCAAAGGGCGAAATTCCGGGTATTACTAAGAGTAGTTGGTAGGAAAGGAACGATATATGTCATTACAATCAACTGACCCCATCGCTGACCTACTGACTCGCATTCGTAATGCAGTCATGGTTGGTAAAAATGAAGTACGTGTTCCAGCAAGTAAGTTAAAGCTTGTTGTTGCGACGCAGCTTAAAAAGAATAAGTACCTGACAGACGTTAAAGTCGAAGCAGGAAAACCACGAGACACTATAGTTATTACTATCAATAAAACTGGCGAGAACTCAACAATCAATGAAATCACACGACTTAGCAAACCAGGTCGCCGTGTATATGTTGCTGCTGATGATATCCCACGTGTAAAAAGTGGTCGTGGACTTGTCCTCATTAGCACAAGCAAAGGCGTAATCACTGGTCACGAAGCGCGCAAATTGCGTCTTGGTGGTGAATTACTACTAAAGGTATACTAGAAAGTAAATTAAGGAGAATAATATGAGTCGAATCGGAAAACTACCCATTGACGTACCAGCCGGTGTGACAATCACGGTTGACTCAGATGTTATTTCAGTCAAAGGCCCTAAAGGCGAATTGACTGTTCCACATCTGAGCGACGTGACGGTTACCCTAGATGGTACACAAGCGACCGTTACTCGTAAAGATGACGAGCGTATTGCTAAAGCTCAACATGGTCTACAGCGTGCATTACTAAACAATGCAGTAGATGGTGTTACAAAAGGCTTTGAGAAAAAACTTGAAGTAAACGGTGTCGGTTTCCGTATTAACGGTGGTGGCCAAGCAATTGAAATGACACTTGGATTTTCACACCCAGTTAAATACACTGCGCCTACAGGTATTCTACTTACTGTCGAAAAAATGAGCATCACTGTATCAGGTATCGACAAACAAGCAGTAGGCCAAGTCGCAGCAGAAATCCGTTCACTAAAGAAACCTGAACCATACAAAGGTAAAGGTATTAAATATGCTGACGAAGTTGTACTTCGAAAAGCAGGAAAGACAGGTAAGTAGTTATGAATCAACTCGCTAAAAAACTGCTGAATAAATCGCTTCGTAAAAACCGTGTTCGCGCTAAAGTGAACGGTACTGCAGAGCGTCCTCGTCTAACTGTCACTATTAGTACAAAACACGTCAGTGCACAGCTTATCGATGATGTTGCACAGCAAACACTTGCAGCTAGTACAACTGTAGGTACAAAGCAAACAGGTTCACTAAGTGAGCAAGCATCATTTGTTGGTACTGATATCGCTAAAAAAGCTAAAAAAGCTAAGATTACGACAGTCGTCTTTGATCGCAATGGCCGCCAGTACGCTGGTCGCCTACATGCGCTCGCTGATGCGGCTCGTAAGGAAGGTCTGGAATTTTAATTATGGCTGAACAACAAACTACTGCTGCTCCAGCTCGTGCACCACGTCCTCCTCGCCGAGATAACCGCCGAGATCAGACGCCTGCAGAACCTAAGCAGTTTGAAGAACTAGTTATTAATATTGATCGTGTAGCACGTGTTGTAAAAGGTGGACGTCGTTTCCGCTTTAAAGCACTTGTCGTTGTGGGTGACCGCAAAAACAAAGTTGGTGTTGGTGTTGCTAAGGGTGCTGATGTTCAATCAGCTATCGCAAAAGCAACTGATGTTGCTAAAAAACACCTCATTACCGTTCCAATTAAAAATGAAACTATTCCACACGATGTTGAAATACGATTCAGTGGTGCACAGGTGCTACTAAAGCCAGCTGCACCAGGTACTGGTATTATCGCTGGTGGTGTCGTTCGTTCGATTATCGGTGTAACCGGTATCCGAAACATGCTAAGTAAATCACTTGGTTCAACGAATAAAGTGAACATTGCTTATGCAACAATTGATGCACTAAAATCACTTGTCCCACGTGATGAGTGGCTAAATGCACCTAAGAAAAAAGTTGTTGCTAAAAAAGCTGCCGCAGATACTTCAGATGAAGCAGCTGCCGAGGAGAAAAAGTAATGAAATATCACGAACTACAAATTACTCCAATTAAAAACAAGAAGCGCGTTGGTCGTGGTATTGCGGCTGGTCAGGGTAAAACTGCCGGTCGTGGTACTAAGGGTCAAGGTGCACGTACAGGTAAGAAATTGCCGACTATGTTCCAGGGTGGTCAGCGACCACTTGTCCAGGCGGTGCCAAAAGCTCGTGGCTTTAAAAGTAAACGAACCCCGGCTCAGGTTGTCTATCTTGATCACCTAAACGCGTTCAAAGGCAAAACTGTCGACAATGCGCTGCTATTTGCTGAAGGTTTGATTGCGACACCTTTCCAAGCAGTGAAGGTCATCGTTCGCGGTGAACTTACCGAAAAGGTGACATTACACGTTAGTGGCGCAAGTAAAACCGTTCAAGCTGCTATCGTAAAAGCAGGTGGTACGTATGTAAAAACTGCGACACCACTCAAGAAAAGTACGAAAGAAGCAGAAAAAGAAGACAAATAACCATTGTTGTTACATTTCTCGTAGTATACTTAATAAAAGAATACTACGAGGAGTAGTAAGAACTAACATTTAGAGAGGGTAAAACTCGACCGTGAACTGGAAAACCATCTTTCGATCATTCAAGAATAAAGACATGCAAAAACGTCTTGTTATTGTCATTGGAATCATTATAGCCTATCGCTTCTTAGCGCACATTCCTGTGCCACTTGCAGAACCGACGAAACTAAAAGCTGTTATCGATAGTGTCGTAAGTGGTAGTGATTTTGGTGGTTTCTTGAACCTTCTTTCAGGTGGAGCACTCGCAAGTTTCTCTATAGTACTTGTTGGTATGAGTCCTTTTATTACAGCTTCAATTATTACGCAGCTTCTTACAAAAGCAATTCCAAAACTTGAAGAGCTTCATAAAGATGGTGAATCTGGTCGCCGTAAGATTAACCAATGGACACGTATGATAAGTGTTCCGCTCGCTATCGTACAGTCAATTGCTTTTATATATATTCTTCGTCAGACGACGCTTGCGGGGAATACGACAGCCCTAGGTGACCCAACTGCTATTGAGTGGATTGTTGCCGTCGGTGCGATGACAGCAGGATCTGTCCTTCTTATGTGGCTCGGTGAGCTCATTACTGAACAGGGAATTGGTAACGGTATCAGTCTTGTAATCTTTGCCGGTATTATTAGTCAACTCCCAACGACTCTATCAACTATTATCACTTCACTCTTTGACACAAGTAGCGGCGGGCTGAGCGTATTTGGATGGTTTACTGTACCAGTCAATCCATTGGCCTTTTATGTGACCCTGGGAGTGGCTCTGGTGTCATTAATGGTTCTGTATATACTCGTCAAAATAAATGAAGCACAGCGCATTATAACTATCAATTACGCAAAACGTGTTCAAGGCAATAGTAGTTACGGTGGCGTTAAGAGCATCCTACCAGTAAAACTTATTGCTGCGGGTGTTATTCCAGTTATCTTTGCAGTTGCATTCTTATCGCTTCCAGCATTCGCAGGGCAAGTGATAAAAGCGACAGGTAACGCAAACTACCTTGGACTTGCAAATAATCTTATCACTTGGTTCCAAGCGCCACAGCCAGGTGCATTTACAGGAGACACTCTCAGCGCACTTATCTATCCAGCAAGTTACTTCGTTCTCGTTATATTGTTTACCTACTTCTATACAGGTATTGTATTTAACGCAAACGAGATTGCAGAGAACCTTCAGAAACAAGGTGGATTTGTTGAAGGAGTGCGTCCAGGCATACAAACCGAGAAGTATCTTTCACAAACCGTAAATCGACTTGTTCTTTTCGGTTCAATCATGCTAGGTATTATTGCTGTCATGCCGTTTGGTGCTGAATACATCTTTGCGCAGCTAGGTATCAATGCGAGTAACCTTGCTATTGGTGGTACTGGACTTCTCATCGTTGTATCAGTTGGTCTTGAATCACTACGTCAGATCAATTCACGCGCCCTCATGGTCACATACGACGATTACAAATAGAGACATGCTGCTCATGATTGTGTAATGGCTGCTAGGTTAGTATAACTAGTACTGACCTAGTAGTTTGGAAGCAGTAAAACGACCGTTTTGCCATCCAGGTGAACGGCGTTTTTTGACAGAGAAGGATAATCATGTTTGATATCGATGAAGGTCTGGCTGAGTACAAAGGTGCACTCGATGTACTAGAGGCCGTAAGGAGCACTATGCCAGTCTGCCGTCCTGCTAATCGCGGGAAGAGCGATAAACAGCTGGATGCGTGGCAGAGCACCATGACAACCGTATATAACAATGCTCGGCAGGCTATGGTTACGTACGTCGTAGCTCTACTGCATGGGCACGCAGCCCGACTCCGTGAGTTCGAGCTGTTCATCGTCGGCACCAAACTCACTGACTGTCTCGAACAAAATGCAATCAGCGAGCTCCTTGTCCAAGTATTCAACTTGGGCGAAGGTAACGGCATTGGCTGGCTGGAGAAGGCCGTAACAGGGGAAATGGGAACTAACGAGTACATGCCGCCCCTAAGGGCAGAATTCACTGTGGTCAATCAGAGGATCAACATAGTGCTCGTCGATATGCGTGATCAAGAGCTGAGCCTCAAACTGCGGCTAGATGGCTGCGGAGTACTCTTCTGAGTGTCAACCTCATTTCAAAACTAGTTATAGGATGAGGCGAGTCGGTTCATTCCTTCTCTGTCCTCATCTCCATGCCGTGAAAATTTCTTCACGTAATAGAGATGAGTTACAAAAAGCGTTGACGCATGAGTAATATGCGTTACAATAAAAATATCAAATACATCTTCGCTGCATAACGGCGCGACGGTATTTCAAAATTGTCTTTACGCACGCTGCGTTTTACTGTATAATCTACTACTGTAACTTATGGCTAATCAAAAGGAAGTAATTAAATTGCAAGGTAAGGTGGTGGAAGCACTGCCTAATACTCAATTTAAAGTCGAACTAGAGAATGGTCATAGTATTATTGCCCATATTTCAGGTAAAATGCGAAAGCATTATATCCGACTTGTTCCCGGCGATAAGGTGGAAGTTGAGTTGACCCCTTACGATCTTACTAAGGGCAGAATCAGCTTTCGCATGAGAGATTAATTAACGTAATAGGGAGTTTTTGAACGCTTATGAAAGTTCGTGCAAGTGTAAAAAAAATCAGTCCCGATGATCAGTTAGTTCGCCGTAAAGGTGTCCTCCGCATCATCAATAAGAAAAAACCTAAGAATAAGCAAAGGCAGGGTTAAGCATGGCTCGAATTGCAGGGGTAGTAATCCCTTCAGAAAAGCAAGTGCAGATCGCGTTGACATATGTCTACGGTATCGGTCCACACTTCGCATCGACCATCCTTGCGGCGGCAAAAGTTGAGCCGACCACTCGGGTGAAAGATCTCACCGAGGCTGAAGAACAACGACTTCGCGAAATAATCGATGCAGATTATACCGTGGAAGGCGACTTACAGCGTCAGGTAACAAATAATATCAAGCGCCTTAAAGATGTTGGCTCGTACCGGGGACTCCGCCATAAAAGCGGACTTCCAGTACACGGACAGCGTACTCGAACGAATGCACGAACTCGTAAGGGTAAAGCTATCGCAGTCGGCGGCACACAAAAGAAAGCAGCGTCTAAGACGTAGAAAGGAATCGATATATGGCTGAAGCAACTAAAACGACAACTCGTAAAAAGCAGCGCCGATCAGTTCCTTCTGGTCAGCTGCACATTCAGGCAACGTTCAATAATACTATTGTGACGTTTACTGATAAAAAAGGTAATGTACTTGCCAGCAGTAGTGCTGGTGCATGTGGATTCCGTGGAAGCAAAAAAGGCACAGCCTACGCTTCACAGGTCGCAGCTGAAAAAGCTGCGGAAAATGTGAAATCACTTCATAATATGTCAGCCGTTGACGTTTTCGTCAAAGGTGTTGGTCTTGGTCGTGATGCCGCTATCCGCGCAATGAGTTCATTTGAAATTTCTGTTGATAGTATCAAAGATGTGACTGGCGTACCTCACGGTGGCGTTCGTCCACGTAAGGCAAGGAGGGCGTAATGGCACGAGATCGAAGCCCAATCGTCAAACAGAGCCGCCGCGAAGGATATGCACTACATCCTAAGGCGCACAAAATTATGGCTAAAAAATCTGGTATTCCAGGTCAGCACGGCGGTGGTCGTCAAGGTAAAGCAAGTCTTTACTCGACACAACTACGTGAAAAGCAAAAAGTTAGACGAACCTACGGTTTGCTAGAAAAACAGTTTGCTAGACTTATGGATGAGGCAAGTCGTCGTGACGGCCTTGCAGGTGAGAACTTGCTACAAATGCTAGAACTTCGAATGGACAACGCTATTTACCGCGCAGGCTTTGCGACTTCACGTCGTGCTGCACGTCAATTAGTTGGACACGGGCACTTCATTTTGAATGGACGTCGTGTTGATATCCCATCAATCCGCCTTAAAGCTGGTGATGAGATTGAAGTCCGCCCAAAGAGTACTAAGTCTGGTTACTTCACTGAACTTGATGATGTCATCAAAAATTCAGTACAAGGTCCACTTAGTTGGATGAAGAGCAACCCCAAGAAATTTACCGTCAGCATTACTGGTCTTCCAAAGCGCGAAGAAGCTGAAGCCGATATTAACGAGCAACTAATTGTTGAGTACTACTCACGTTAAAGGGTAAGGAGCCTACATTTATGTCACAAGTTATTCACAACCCAGCACTTGCCGCCGTCAACGAGCTTAACGCTACGTCTGCAGAGTTTGTTATCGAACCGCTTCACGCAGGTTACGGTAATACTCTTGGTAACAGCCTACGCCGCGTACTTCTTTCAAGTATTGAAGGGGCAGCTATCGTTGCTTTCCGCGTTGAAGGAGCATCACACGAATTCACAACTATTCCAGGTGTGAAAGAAGATGTCGTCGACATCATGCTAAACCTTAAAAATGTTCGTCTAAAAGTACATTCTGATCAGCCTATCGAGCTTCGTCTTGAGAAGAAAGGCGCAGGAGTTGTTACTGCAGCTGACATTAAAACATCAGCTGATGTTGAAGTCGTTAACCCAGAGCAAGTTATCGCAACAATCGATGATCCTAAAAAATCAGTTCTATTCGATCTTGTTGTTGAAGCTGGTCGCGGTTACCGGACTATTGAACAATCGAGCGTATCTCGTCTTCACAGCGACATGATCGCACTTGATGCTGTCTTCAGCCCTGTGTTACGTGTTCGCTACAAAGTAGAGAGTACTCGCGTTGGTCAAGAAACTAACCTAGATAAACTACTCATTACTGTTGAAACCGACGGCTCTCTTAGCCCACGTGATGCATTCGAGCAAGCATCTGCCATCTTAGTAAATCAGTACACGGCTCTTGCCGGCTCAACAATTGTTGAAGCTGCACCTGCACTTGGACAAACAGCTGACGATGAGACAAACGAACTTAATACTTCTATCGAAGAATTAAATTTGACTGCTCGCACAGCTAATGCCCTTGTTAATAACGACATCCGTACTGTTCATGATCTTGTAACGCTTAGCGAACAAGATCTCCGTGAACTAAAAGGATTCGGCAGTAAAGCGCTTGATGAAGTCAAAGATAAATTGGCGGAATTGGAACTTTAATCATGCATAGACACGGATATAAAGGGCGTAAATTCAGTCGCGAACGCGACCAGCGCCGCGCACTCCTAAAAGGTCTCGCGACTAGCCTCGTCGAGCATGGCAAAATTGAAACAACTTTGCCAAAAGCCAAGGAACTTGTGCGTTTTATCGAGAAAATAATTACCAAAGCTAAAAAAGGTGATCTTCATAACCGCCGCCAAGTGATTGCAGCATTGTCTACTCAGGCAGCAGCATTCAAACTAGTGGACGAGATCGCTCCTCAGCTCAAGGGTCGTACTAGCGGACATGTCCGTGTAGAACGTACTCGTTTGCGAGTTGGCGATGGTGCACAGTTGGCAACTATCGGCTTTGTCGATGAGCTAACATCTACACCAGTCGCTGAAAAGAAAGAGGAGGTGAAAGCATAATGACTGACATCAAATCAAAAACCTACTCACAAAAACCATCAGAGGTAACTCGTCGCTGGATCCTTATCGATGCAGCCGAAGCACCACTTGGTCGAGTAGCAACTCAAATTGCTAAATACCTCATCGGTAAATACAAACCTACCTATACTGCTCATATTGATGCAGGTGACTATGTCGTCGTCATCAATGCAGCACAGGCTGTAGTTACTGGTGCAAAGGAAACGGACAAGAAGTACTATCGTCACAGTGGATTCCCTGGTGGAATTAGTGATGAATCAGTTGCTGAAGTTCGTGTAAAATATCCAGAACGATTAATCGTTGCATCTGTCAAAGGTATGTTACCCCGTAACAAACTACTTGCTGAACGACTAAAACGTCTTCGTGTTTTTCCAGGTAGTGAACATACTCACACCGCACAAACTCCAGAGAAAGTAGAGATTAAATAATATGCCTGAAGGTAAATATTTATATGGCCTTGGTCGACGTAAATCCGCAACAGCTCGTGCACGTTTGTACGCTGGTAAAGGTAACATCACCATAAATGACAAGACAGCTAGTGCCTACTTGTCCGAAAACAAGACACTTCTTGCTGAAGTCACTGATCCACTTGCCCTTGTTGGTAAACAAAAAGATTTTGATGTTACTATCAAAGTATCTGGTGGTGGTCTTTCAGGTCAGGTTGATGCGATTAAACTTGCTATCGCTAAAGCTATCACGGTTCAATTCGCAGATCTTCGTACAACGCTTAAAAAAGCTGATCTACTAAGTCGCGATCCTCGTGAAAAAGAACGTAAGAAATATGGTCTTCGTTCTGCTCGTAAACGTGAACAATACTCAAAACGTTAAGTTTTGGCCACATTCACGCAATCTCTCCTCGTTTTACGAGGAGTTTTTGTTTGTAACAGTAGTGGTGTGTGATAATATAAATAACAAGCAAGTTTGCAGTTTTATTACTCCTTGCGTTCATTTACAGCCTAGAAGTAATTCCTGCCGAGCTACGAGTATTTATACATTAAGTACTGCTAGCTCGGCAGGAAACATAAGTACTGCACACAACGGCGCGATGGCGCACACCTGAGAGGGCGAGCGTGCGATTGACGCACATCCACTGATCATCCGGATGATAAGTCCGTTACAGTGGCAAGCACAGTTTATCGCCGTGACAATGGTCTCGCTCGAGCCCATCGGAACCACTGTCACTTGGCGCTGAATCACAGCATAGAATTTCGCTGAAGCTTTCCTGAGCCCCCAACTCGAAGCTGGCAATCAGGAAATTTAGCGAAAGAGCGATGTAGGTGGATTAGACACCCGCCGTCCCGCGCGAGGGGCAGATTCCCTCGGAGGTCCGAAGCTTCATCCGTATTCAACTCCGTCATAGTGGCTTCAGACACTACTATGGCAATCATCCTGCTGCACATGTAGGCGCAGGGCTGATACTGATCATGCCAAGTCCGAGCAGTCAAATGCTCGCATACTGGGTGGTTATCGTTGTCTGTGGACGAGCACTAGCGGATCGTCCCCGCACATAGTACTCATCGTTCATACCCAAATGGACGAGCGACCACATAGTGGTGAGCGTGGATACACTCCGCGCTCACCACTATACGTTCTATACTTCTAGGCTGCTATCAAACATTATTCTTAGATCACGTGCTCGTGATCTATTTATTTATATAGATACAAAACATTTCCAATAACACTAGAACTAATCTCTCGAGAATCATTATTATCCATGCCGCAAAGCCAGCAAAGAAACAACTATTAGGCTATAATAGAGGGAGTATGACAAAACCTGTAATCTTGACCGGCATCCGTGCTAACAACGACCTTACGATCGGTAATTATTTTGGTGCAATTTTACCAATCATTGATATGGCAAAAAAACATTCTGATGGCTATCAGATAAATATGTTTATTCCCGATCTCCATAGTTTTACAACACCAATCAACCATAGTGAGCTATACGACCAAATTATTCATAATGCACGGCTATTCGTAGCTGCTGGTTTACCACTCGATAATGACAATATTCACCTTTACCGACAAAGTTACATATCAGCGCACAGTGAGTTAACGTGGATTCTTGATTGCTTTACTGGTTTTGGTGAAATGAGCCGCATGACTCAGTTTAAAGATAAGACAAGTTCTTTAGGAAATGACAGGACAACAGTAGGGCTTTTTAACTATCCCGTCCTTATGGCAGCAGACATTCTTCTTTACAACGCACTGTATGTTCCTGTTGGCGAAGATCAGTCACAGCATATTGAATTTTCTCGTGACATTGCAGAACGAGTTAATAATAAGTTCGGTGATATCTTTACTGTTCCTGCACCAGTTGTTGCTCAACACGAATTTTTCGGTAAAGACCAAGGACTTCGCATTAAGGATCTTATCGATCCAACTAAGAAGATGAGTAAGTCTGATGATAGTGGCAAGGGAGTTATATTTCTTGGTGATGATCCGGCTATTGCAGCTAATAAGATTATGTCTGCAACAACTGACAATATTGCAGAGATTCACTACGATAAAGCTAACCAGCCAGGTATTAGCAATCTTATTGATATCTTGACGCTTCTTCGCGGTGGAGACTTACAGCAAACGATCGGTGAGTTTGAAGGTCAAACACGCTATGGAGACTTCAAGCAAATCGTGGCTGATGAGACTGAACGATTTCTAAGAGACTTTCAAACACAACTAAAATCTATCGACGATGATGCTGTAATATCAAAGCTAGAGCAATCAGAAGCACGAATGAGAATCATCGCAGATGAAACTCTTCTTCGCGCGCAGAAGGCTGTTGGACTGAGAAAATAATGTTACGTGAAGATTATATGTCACCGTCACTCGAAATGGCTAAAATTTTAGCTGATTTTTCATCGTTCACACTTGATACGATCGTGACTGTTGATAGCTACGAACAATTAACGCCAGACTCATATATTTGGCAGCTTACTGCTGATGATGATATCTACATTCTCTATGCTGAAGATTATGTCGAAAGTCTCGACAGTGTTCGCGAGAAAATTGAAGATGCCAAAGGAATGATCGGTGGTGAGTTTATCAAAGTTGTGCCGAATAAGCCGATTGACGAAGAGCTCGCCGTTATAGCTAGCACGCACGACGATCCAGAGTATAGTGATTTCCTACAGAACTTCGCCGTAACATCAGGATACGATTCAGTGTTTTTATTTAAGGTTTCAGAAAATTCAGATATATATTCAGAGTCAGGAGCTCATCATGGTTAAAGTCTCATCGTCAGATATTCTAGCAATTTTACGGCGCTATGATCTTGCCGGAGATGAGAATGTCCCTCGCCATATTGAAATGGTGACATTCTCAAACCCGAGTGCTGCAAACACGCTCATAGCTTTTCGTTTTAATAAGCGCCAGTTCTATATTCTATTCGATGATACTGCTGAAGATGATACTGACTATGTTGTAAATCAAATTCAGACTGTCGGGCATAGTGTCACGGGAACTGTTCTTCAGAATCCAAATGATCATATTACTACTTATGCACTTCCATTTAAAGGTAAAGAAGTATACTTATTCGAGGCAAACTCGGGCAAGCAGCGATTAGACCTCGAACTTGCTGAACGCTTTCCAGACATTTCACGTAGTACGTGGCAAAAACATATTAAAGCAGGCCATGTGAGCGTCAACGGTGAAACTGAATTATCTTCAAAACGAGATGTTTTACCGACTGAAAATATTGCACTTAGTATTCCAGATGCGGAAGACTTCAGCGATGAAGTACTACCAATAGTTTTTATTGATGACAATGTCATTGTCATCAATAAACCAATCGGCGTTCTTACTCACTCGAAGGGTGCACTTAACGATGAATTTAGTGTTGCAACATTCTTCTCACGATACTGCGATTACAATAAAGATACAAATCGACCTGGTATCGTTCACCGCCTCGACAGAGATACTAGCGGCATTATGATCGGTGCACGAAATGAACAAACTGCAACACTTTTACAGAAGCAATTCGCCGACCGTCGAACTAAGAAAACATATATCGCAATTACTGATGGTATTCCAAAACAGGATGAAGCAAAGATAGACCTTCCGATCGGTCGTAACCCATCAGCACCGAGTACATTCCGAGTTGATCCAAAAGGTAAAAATGCCACAACAACGTATAAAGTACTCGCCATGAATGAAGATAGCGCACTTATTAAGCTACAGCCTCGAACCGGTCGTACGCACCAGCTACGTGTTCATATGGCATACCTTGGCACGCCAATAAAAGGTGATCGTGTTTACGGGAAACAGTCTGATCGACTATACCTCCACGCAAAAGATCTAGAAATCACAATTCCTAGTGGTGACCGTCAAATATTCAGTGCTCCTCTTCCGGATAGCTTTTTAGCATCTTTTCCGGGAATTAATGTTAATGAATGACCTCATAATTAATGATCAGTCATTTGAAACCATTAGAACTCTTCAACATGATCTTCCACAGGCGCTATTACTCACAGGACCAGATGGAGTAGGACTATTAGCTACCGCGCAGGCCATTGGGCGTGAGATGAATGCAGTTGTGTCGGTCGTTTTGCCGACAAATAAAGATAACGGCATCGATATAGAAAAGGGGAGTATACGAGTTGCAAGCATCCGTGATCTATACCAACAAACAAGAACGAAACGCTCACAGTCTCAGGTCATTATTATTGACCTCGCCGAGCGAATGTCACCAGCTAGCCAAAATGCTTTTTTAAAGCTACTAGAAGAACCTAGTCGTTCGACGTACTTCATTCTTGCAACTCATCGCCCAAACGACCTTTTGGTAACGGTTCGCTCAAGAACGCAGCATGTAAGTCTTCAGCCGGTTAGCACTGCGCAGTCAATCGATCTTATTGAAAAGCTTGGGATAGTAGATAAAGATAAAATCGAAAAGCTACTGTTCATTGCCGATGGGTTACCTGCGGAGATAGTGCGCTTAGTGAAGGATGCTGAATATTTTGATAAGCGTGCGTCTATCATGAAAGATGCACGTGAGTTCTTGTCGGCAGATACATATAACAAAATACTAATTATTAATAGATACCGTGATAATCGTAATGATACTCTCGCACTACTTGAGTCAGCTATGACCATAGCTCGTCGAATACTGAGCATAAGACCTGAGCCATCTCTGATAAAACAACTTGACCTCTTTATAAGTGCTTACGAACGTGTACAGTCGAACCAAAACATCCGGCTTCAGCTTACACGAATTGTGCTATAATAAATCAATATGCTAGGAATCTTTGTTATTGCGGTATTCGGCTTTTTTGCTGTTATGCACCGTCAAACAGTCGATGAAGTTGTCGCTGATTTGCCTTTAAAACTTTCCGATAAGCTTGATCGGTTATGGGAAGTTGCACAGGAATCATTACGAGATAAAAAATATCTTCGTGCTGAAAAAGCCTTATTAACGATCCTTCGCGTTGATGAGCGTAACGCGACTGCGTATAATCGTCTTGGAATTTTATATGCAAAACAACAAGCATTTAAAGATGCTATTGAGTGTTTTGAAATTGCACAGAGTCTGGAGCCAAGTGCGAGTAGTCTTCATAACGTTGGGCTTATCTACTACGAAACAAAGTATTATGAAAAAGCAGCACTTGCATTTGAGCAGGCACTTTCTATGGAAAATGATCTTGCGGCACGTCACATTGCCTATGCTAAGGTTCAGGAGAAACTAGGAAAGAATAAGAGAATGATTGAATCACTAGAACGTGCCGTAGAGCTCGATCCAATCCCTCAGACTCTTAATATTCTTGCAGATGCATATGAACATAATGGTCAAGAAGAACTCGCTCTCAGCCTTCGAGAAAAATCAGCGAAAATGATCATTCCACAAGGTCAACCAAAACGAATCAAGCAACCTCGTCGCGTCATAATGTAACCTACATACATCGTTCGTACCAAGTAATAAACCCCTGCGGCGAGGCAGGGGTTTATTACTTGGTGCTGGAGGTAGGACTCGAACCTACGGAGCCTTACGGCGGGAGATTTACAGTCTCCTGTGATTGCCACTACACGACTCCAGCATACAATCCATACATAAAGCAGCGAGAAATCGTTACCTTATCATGGAGCCGCTTTTCGGACTCGAACCGAAGACCTGCTGTTTACAAAACAGCTGCTCTAACCAACTGAGCTAAAGCGGCGTACTGAATAATTTTACCCCATTTCACGCTGTAATACAACATGATACCAGCTCTTGAGAGCTTCGACCTGTTTTACATAAATATGTTACGATAATGTGATGAAAGATATTCAAACCAGCCTAGCGGGGCTTATGCTCGTTAAGCCTAATCCTGACCGTGACGCGTCGTTTGCCTATAGCTGGTTCAACTCAGACCATGGACGAGATACGCTACTAAAAATGGGTAATGCTCAAAAGCATATTACTACAGCAACTCTAGAAAAAGAAGTTGCAACACTCGAAGAATTTATTGATCTTGAAAAGTCAGGTAAACAGTTAACCTGGATGATGAGGATAGATAATAAAACAGTGGGTGCCGTATGGATCGAACTATATGAGACTGAATATTTGCGTTCACCAGCGGTCCATATCATGATTGGAGACATACAGTATAGAGGACAGGGTATTGGTAAGGCATCGATGAATGCAATGATTGACGTTGCTAAAAATAACCTACAAGCTACAACTATATATTCACGACATCTTTCAAGTAATGATATTGTTATTAAGCTCAATAGTTCACTTGGATTTGAGATGGACGGGTTGCCATATACCGATGTTGATGGGCTCACATTCCAAAATGTTTTAAAAGTGTTATAATTCATCGTGCTATTGATTATAGTTAATATATGTGCTATAATAAATTATATAAAGAGGTAATTTATGTTTGAATCATTCATCGCATCACTCGTTCGTTGGAACGAAACAACAGATAGCCGCGTAAAATTACAGCATACATACGCAGTAGCTGCTATTGTGCTAGTTATTGTCGCAGGAGTATTCGGTCTTGTTAACTATAGGATTGGTCAGTATTTACTGACTGCCGCTATTGTTAGTGCAACTATGTTCTTATTTAACGGTATCGCATGGGCACTTTTGCAATCTGTTGTTGTCGAACGGCTTAAATCAAAAAAACCAGTTTCAAAGAAAAAATAGTATATGGATAATAAAATAACCTCGCTGTGATGCGAGGTTATTTTGTGTAGATCAGAATTATCCCTTACGTGGTTTAATTTCGTTACGACCAAGGTTCTTTTTTGTCTCAGTGTACGTCGCATGTTTACGAGCAACTGGATCATATTTCTTGAGGACTAGTTTTTCAGTAGTGTTTTGCACGTTTTTAGGGGTATAGTACGTACGGTGACCGCTAAGATCACTGACTAGACCAACTAATTTACGCTTTGTGTTCTTCTTTGCCATAGTTTACTCGTTTACTTTTCTATTACAATCTTACTAATTCTAGCACAAAATTATCACTCGCGCTAGGGGTACTGGCGCTAACAGCCGATATTTATGCATGGAGCCACGATCGGGAGTCGAACCCGAGACCTCTTCCTTACCATGGAAGCGCTCTACCAACTGAGCTATCGCGGCATACCGGCCTAAATTATAGCAGTTGGCTCTGCTCTGAGCAAGGTTGCAGTCAGGATATATGAAGTACTTTTGCACGCTCATCGATATGCGCTGCAAGCCACTTACCATTTCGTAACATGACGTCAAGAAGGCTTGGCGTGAGGCGCTGATGCTCAGCATACACATATAAACACCCGTCAGCAATCTCAACGGTAAGTGAACCAAAATGAGCTGCCATTTCTTTAGCCGTCTCGGGATCAAAAAGGCGTTCAACATCTAATGCTTGTGCCGATGTCGTATAAAGAGAATAGCGATCTGTAAAACTACGGTCGTATGTGCCTAATGTTCCTAATGGGCTTTGGACAAGTGTAGAAAACTTGGTGAACAGCTGAGCGTAAAAGGTATCCGTATGGGTATGAAGACCAAAGAATATATGTGGTATATCAATAGCTGTATGAAGATCAAACTCCATAATGATCCAGGTATGATGTCGTGTTGGCTTACCGGGAAAATGAAGTGTGTCCTGACGCTCAAGAAGAACTATATCATATCCTCCATATGAACCAATACAGTAGTTGTTGTCTTTGTGCGTTGCAGAAACAGTTAGCCCGCGTACTAGCCGATGCTCGTCCACGCGCTGGTCAACATATCCAAAATAAACGAGTCCGATCTTGTCTGCAAATTGCATATATATACGCTTATGAAGTTTTGATTGAATCACTCCTGCGGGAAGCATAGAGTTAACAATACGCCTACTTCTACTTGCGGCGTCTTTAATGCTGCGATGTATCACTATGAAGCCTCTGCGACTGTATCGAGAAGTGTCGCGAGATACTCGGCATGGCTCCACGTAAGTGGAGCAACCGATATCATTGAATCATCGATTGGACTAATTTGCTCTGACAAAACGCCGGTAGATGTTGCATGAGATTTTACCCAGTCAAGTATAGTGATTGCTTTTGCCATATTATCAGTCTCAATATAATACTGAGCGAGCCAAAGTGATGCAATAGGCCAATAGTTACCCGTAACTGTGTCGCTTACACGAGAGTAGTAATCATTTTCGTAACGTGGTAGTCCAATTGCGCCATCATTTGCACCAAATTTTTGAAGCATAGTCTCAACCGATGCCTGTAACTGATCACTACCAACGGGAAAGAGACCAAACATGAAGCTACCAAACACACTTGATAAGTCGCACGCTCCATCCTTTATAATTTCGCCGTCTTTTACATTGAGACCTTTATAAAATACTTTTGTATCACTATTGTATAGATGCTTGTGGGCTGCCGTAGATATGTCATCAGCAGCAGATCTCCATTTCACTGCACTGTTTCCATCACTAGCAATCTCGGCCAAGTCTGCAGCCGCAAGAAGGGCTGCATACACAACACTAGTTGTGTATGTGGTTGTCATGAAGACTTCCTCCCACAAGTCATAGCTAGCTTTTGGCAAACCAGTTGTTTCATCAATATATCCACTAAGGAAGTCCGCCATTGGCCGCACCATTGTTTCATAAAAATCATGTAATAAACGGTGGTCGGGGTGCATTTGGTAAAACTGAGCAAATACAAACAGAACAAGTGCAGTTTCATCTTCTTGAATAGGAGGGGCAACTGCACCATCGTGCATGTATGGATGCCAACTAGATCCTAGCGCACCATCAGCACGATATTTATGTGATAGGTACCCTCCAGGATGGAGTCCTTGGCGACAAAATGCAAAGAAGCGCCGCGGTTCATCAATATAGCCCATACGAATCAGTGGCCATAGAACATATGCTCCATCACGAGGCCAGCAGTATGCATATGCATCACGCGAATAATTTAGCATCGTCGTGTCTGTACTCGCGATAACCGCTCCATGATTATCAATTTGTGATTTTATGATCATGACACTTTTAATAAATTCGTCTTGATGGTCTGGTCTTATTTTTTCAGCAACTTTTAGGGCCGGAGCTAGCCATGACTGCCACCAGTCCGCAGTCGTATGCAGACGGGTTTCCATACCATCATCTTTAAGTTGCTTGTCTATATATAGTGCATCACGGCTGGAAGTCCCAGCTGCAATCCAATAATGAACCCGCGCAGAGCTATGGGCCGGAATAGTCAGTGCGAATCGTAGTGTTGAATCAACACGACCATGCTCGACATTACAAAAACTCAACTCTCCGTCATCTGCATCGCGGTATGTTCCTTCATGACCTTCAATACCGAATAATCCGACTGTATACTGATCAAATGGTGTATTATCATCGGCTTTTCGACCGGAAACAATAAATGCACGCCTTCCGCGGTAGTGAAGTATGGCATTGCTATCAGGTAGATACTGAACCGTGTCGGTGTTGCTACGTGAATCACCGATGACAAAAGCTTGGTGCATAAATAGACGAATTTCTCTTGTGTTCTCGGCAAGATTGACTACATGGACGTTACGCATAAATGCGCTTATATGCGCATCAACAGCATCATCAAATTCTAGAAGAACATTAAGACCTTCGTTTTTTGCAATAGTATGTCCGATTAGCGCGTGGAGAGGATAGCTAAATGTGAATGTCCAATTGCCATCATCAAGCCAGCTAATCGTGCCATCGATCCATACACCAACCCTATGCCGAAGATATTGGCCGGCCGCATGATTCTCAAATCCGACGTAAGGAAAATAAAAGTCGTGCACGAGGCCAAACTTATTAATGCCAACATGAAGCTCACCATTAGAAAGGACGATTGGTCTAGCCATTGAGACCTCTATGCCTATGAAATTCCATAAGGCGATATCTAACGTCACGAAGTGCATTCATAAAGTATAAAAATGCATCATATGGTGATTCATAGGGGCTGAAGTAGGCATGGACATCACCGTCTGTGAACCATTTCGTGCACATGTAATATGTATGGTCGGAAGTTTGAAGTCGCCGCCAATCAGCAATAAGTGCGATATCGTTACTGCGAAGAATATCTTCTTCAAGTGCGTATAGATGACGCATTGCTTCTTGCTGCATAGTATTTCCAAGCCATGCAGTTAAATCTCTTTCAGCGTCTGCCCAGGTCACTGTATTGGGCATACTAATAGTTCCGACTGGCTCATGTGCATCAATTGCTTCTGAAACTGTGTAGAATGTATTGTCGGGATTTTCGAGCCATCTACCAACAAAGCTATCAAAGAAATTAAATATACCAGTTTCTTCCCATTGGTGCTCGCCAAAAGTTTCATAATCCATAAATAAATTGACGAGTTGACTATCTGCAATTGATGCCGAAGTCCAATCGTTATATTTATCAACCGTAAGAGGGAACTGCCCCCACGCTTGATTACTGAAACGGAAAGCAAGATCATCACTGAGGTGGTAATTTTTGAGTAACAGACTAATATTTTCTGTACCGTGTGGTCGGTATACATGATTAGGACTACGCCATTCAAGTACAGGGTCCCAGCCTTCAGCTAGTATACCCTTAAATCCATAGCTATCTGCCCACTGAGCGAGTTCGTCATTGTAGGATAGTTCCGTATTTCGAAATACCTTCGTCTCAACACCAAACAATTGACGAATTTTTTGGCGGTGAATTTCAACTTGCCGTACAAACTCATCTCGACTGTAGAAAAATGCAAGTGAGTGATAGTACGTTTCAGCCACAATCTCAACTTGGCCAGTTGCGACAAGGCGCTGGAAACTTTCAATCACATCTGGCGCCCAACGCTCAGCCTGTTCAATGAATGTGCCTGTGATGCTAAGTGATACCTTGAACTCCGGGTGCTCATGTAGTAACTTTTCGAGCAGTGCGTTCATCGGACGGTAGGATTTATCAGCGACTTTTCGTAGTATGCGCTCATTGTTGCGATCAGTTTCAGTATCCTGCTCATCAAAGTAATCATGCTTTTTTGCTGTATCAAAAATGCTGTACTGACGAATTCGCCACGGTTGATGGACATGAAGATAGAGAACAATTCCTCGCTTACTCATACTAACGCACCCTGACGAACAGCGGTGCCATAAAGCGCAAGACATTTGCTTGCTACGTCATTCCACGAAATCTGTGCATATTCATGTTTCACGTTTTGTTTTAATTCCATCGCGAGCGAAGGGGAGGTCGCAATACCAACTATCTGATCAGCTAGGACATCAATATCCCAAAAATCATAGCGGAATATATTACTTAACACTTCACCAACTCCTGATTGACGAGTAACGATAACTGCAGAGTTGTGGTGCGCAGCTTCAAGTGCAGTAAGACCAAATGGCTCACTAACTGAGCTCATGACGAATATGTCTGCAACGTTATATGCATCTCTCCACTGCTTTCCACGAACAAACCCTGTAAAGAAAACTTTATCCGAAATACCGAGATCAGCACTAAGCTGTAGTAGTTCATCACGCTGCTCACCGTCACCAGCTAAAAGAAATATAAGTTTATCATGTTTCTCAGACGCACGAGCTGCTGCACGGATAAAGTGAGTTAAGCCTTTTTGAATTGTAAACCTGGTAACAGTTGCTATGATTGTGTATCCTTCATCTTTGAGTGACTCAAGATAACTATACGTTTGACGATCATAGTCATAGTTACCAAGTGATGCGACATCTATGGCATTGTGAACGACTTCAATCTTGTCGGCAGGTATACCATATTTTTGAATAATAATATTTTTTGTGATATTACTTACAGCAATGATACGATCAGCCATCATAAGACCTTGATACTCAATTTCGTGAACTACTGGATTACCAAATTTTTCACCAGATCGATCAAACTCTGTAGCATGGACATGAACAATAAGAGGTGCATCCGTTAACTCTTTCGCACGCATCCCAGCTTCCATCGTTAGCCAGTCATGCGCGTGAATAGCGTCGGGTTTTTTATCGACGACCATTTGCTCTATAAATTTCACATACCTCTTTTGAACACCACGAATATCTGTAAGATCATTCATGTCTGCACCTTCGAGAGTACGTTCAAATTCTCCATCACTATCATAAGCACCGAGCCCATATCGCTGCAGGGGCGTAAGCGGGGTGGCCGCATGAATCGTCATGAATTCAGATTCGGGATGATATGCGACATAAGGTACAACAAAATCAATCGTAGCACCTTGAAGCGCTAATGCTTTTGACATGTGATAACAGGCTACACCAAGTCCGCCGCTATTATGCGGAGGCAGCTCCCACCCGAGCATTAGTATGTTCATGCTGCTTGTTTGCGAATCGAAACTCGCGCGCTCCTTTGCGGTTTGTTATTTGTCTTCATTATAGATTGGCGCTTATGTTTTGACAACAGCTAAAAGCACCAATTTTTAATCTGTACATACCACACAATAATAGTTTGCTTGACGCGATAGGTAAAAGCCTGACACAATACAAGTATGAGTCAATCTGCACAGCAAATACCAGCTATCATTCAGTCACTTGCCCCTATTATTGATTCTTACGGATATATAGCAGTCGGTACATTAATATTTGTTGAAGATTTTGGTATCCCAGCACCCGGTGAGACAGTTCTCATTACTGCGGCTTTTTTTGCTGGTCTTGGTCATCTTAATATCATACTCGTTATGATAATTGGTTTTCTGGGTGCGGTACTTGGAGATAATGTAGGTTATGCGATCGGGAGGTATGGCGGAAGATCTCTTGTTGAACGATTTGGCAAATATGTATTTATAACTCCAGCACGGCTTGATAAACTTGGCATATTTTTTAAAAAATACGGGACAAAGGTAGTCGTCGTTGCTCGTTTTGTTGAAGGGCTTCGTCAAGTGAATGGGATAATGGCTGGTCTAAGTGACATGAGATGGCCAAAATTTATAACATTCAATGTTATTGGAGCAGCTCTTTGGGTGGGGGTCTGGGGATCAATCGGGTACTATGGGGGAGGTCATATCGACGTATTCCTCCGCTATCAGCTCTATTTTACGATTGTAGTTTTCATTGCGATTGCAGTATTTCTTATTACGAAATTTCTTAAGCATAAGAAAAGTAGCGATCCTATCTAGCTATCACGTATAATGAGTATCATGCAAAAAACTACAGACACTATATCAGCGGCAACCGCTAAAAAGAGAACACTCGCACTTAGCCTCGCATTTGTCGCCTTCTGGCTACCGGCAATACTATTTTCAAAAATAGCTGGTGAAGTGCTCGAAAAAGAACCGATTTCTCTCGATACATCTATATTGACTTGGATACATTCGCATGCAACACCACTACTTGATAACATCTTTTTAGCTATCACTACTGTTGGTAATGTCGCAATCATAACTCCAATTACGCTTATTATCGTTGCATATCTTTTCTATAAAAAATATCGGCTAAATGCACTCATCATATTATTTAGCTTTGGCGGGGCAGGAGTTGCTGACTTTATTCTAAAAAAGCTTTTCCAAAGAGATCGCCCTACATTTTGGCATTCTCTTGTAACTGAGACTGGCTATTCATTTCCAAGTGGCCATGCAATGCTAAGCAGCGCACTTATTCTGAGTATTATTCTGATACTCTGGAATACACGCTGGAGATGGACAGCTGCAATTATTGGAATGCTTATAATATTTTCGATTGGTCTCTCCAGACTATATCTTGGTGTCCATTACCCTACAGATGTTATAGCAGGCTGGAGTGTTAGCTTGCTCTGGGTAATTGTTGTTTTTACTGTTGGATACGGCTTATCTCGTAAATTTAATCAACATCGAATCTTTAAATCCGAGTAATACATTTGTAAACTCAATTGAGAAGCAGCTATCGCAAGTTCAGCTTCCGGATAAATCAAAAATCATAAAAATGAAATACTCCTGTCTAAACGCGAGTATTTCATAATGAAACATCATATAAAGGTAGATGTAAAGAAATTACTATACTTTAATAAATATCTAATCAATTCGTTCAATATGTACATAAAATAAAGTAAGGGATACTTTCGTATCCCTTACTGGAAGATTTGCACCAACAGATGTAACCTACTAACTAAATAACTGAGCTTAACTGAACTTTTTAACTTGATCGGTTACATATAATGATCTTGTGCTGTATCACTTGATCTTCCACTAACTACTATAATAATTGGAACAATTACTGTCAACAATATTCGAAAAAAATACAACATTATGATTGATACAATAATGACGTGATAGTAGTATTTCTGATATTAGCGTTTATACTCGAGTTAATCGCATTTGTAACTTTTTCATCTAGTCCTTTTTGCTTCTCGGTTTTGCCGGTATATCAGTGGGTAATCTCAATTTTTCTCTTTACAGGACTTGTTATTTTTTGGAGCAAATACATGGCGCCTCGTGCTCAAAGTAAGTTTAGTACAAGGTACTACTTTACGATAAAATTTTTGATCTATACTATTTCAGCTTTGACTATATGTAGTTTATTTAGTGATGCCATGGGAATTGCATTCATAAGTGTAAGTATTCTTGATGAAGTCGTACTTGGTAAGTACAGACCTGAAAAATAAGTATTACACTTGTCATACTTTACTAATTTAGAACTTAAAAATTAAATAGGTCCAACACGGAGCAAAGCGTTCACGATTTGATCGGAACTAATCTTTGCCCCGTGTCGAACCGACAGGGGAATACGTCACGACCTACGCCATCCAGGATGGCCTTCTGCACGCATGCGTACATTGATCGCTTCACGAATTTCTTTTGTTTCCTCTCGGCGCCAAGCACGATGCCTGCGCCTCTTCTTTAGCGCGCCTTTTCCTTTAGCGGTCGCGCCACAGTTTCGAGCATTTTGATGACCCACTGTTCTTCCTCTCAGACAGAGTACTTCTCTTCTTGCTAGGATATATTTTAGTATAAGTGAAATACTTTAATCTACAAGCATTAGTATGTCCGTGCAGGCTCATTTAAAATATCTACAGGAAATGCTTTAGGAAATTATGACAGCTTTAAGCTCTAATTGATCAATTTTCTTTTTTAAATTAGCCTTGAGTCTTGCGACACGATCTTCGTCAGTTAGATTCTCTCAGTTGTGCTCTTGATGTAAGAGAGGCTTTTGTGACGGTTCTACAGTGCAAACTACACGAAAGATCTCCGCAGCACAGGAAGCTCACACTTTGCTTTATACGACCACCTGTAAACGTAATACCAGCAGCATTTGATCCTGGCTGCCATGTGTAGCAAAAATCACATATAATTGCGCGGTCACGTCCAGTACTTGCATCTACTATTCTTGGTGATAGTTCATACGTAGTGACGTAGAGTTCATGATCAGGCTCTAATAGAAGCAAACCTTTATTCCCAGTTCGGTCAGTAATAGCAACTAACTCATAGTTAGACCAATCAGAGTTAAGTTGTGACGTACTACTGACAAATTTAAGCTCACTCTTCAATCGAGTTTTGATATCAATATTTTTCAAAACGTTATTAAATTCTTCTTGATTCAATGTTCGCATGTTTATCCTAGCGTAGCTACTCTTATTCTAGCTTTCCATTGAGTATTCAATTTTACGGGGCAGTAGAAAACTAATGATAAATGTTACTCCGACAACCCCTATTGCGTAGTACATGGTCATATTGAATGCATCTGCAAAATTCTGTGCAATTGCTTTTTTAGTCTGGGCCTGTACGACAACAGATAAATTGGCGAGCTGAGGCTGTGTATTATTTACTGGAGCACTCTCAAGGCTCTTACAACTTTCTGGTACAACTGTATTGTCGGTTTCTTTTGTGCGATCAATATAACAATTTCCTACAGCAGTAAGAATAGTATCTTGTTCCTGTACTGGTAGCTTTTGTGTTGTGAGATAGCTACGGATACCAGGTTCGGCCGATACAAAGCTTGTTGCAGCATTATGGTTCAAAGCACCGAAGAATATTACACCAATAATTGCTATTCCTATCGCTCCACCGACTTGCTGCACGGCATTAAGTGTACCACTAGCAGATCCAGCGTGTTTTGTGTCAACATCCTTAAGTGCGATTGAGAATATGAGCCCCATGACCATACCCATTCCGACACCAATAACAAGAAGCCAAGGTGTTAAATGCCATGGATTTGTGTTAATACCTTCAGATACTATTACTGATTTTGTCATTAATAAGCCTACGGCCATAACAACGCTACCGACAGTCATTGTATATCGACCAATTAGTGCAGTCAGTTTTGGAGCAATGACCCCAATACTAATTCCAATGCCAATTGCTATTGGTAGTCCTGTTAGGGCTGCTTGAATTACTTCAAACCCTAATCCAATTTGTAGAGTCAATGTAAACGTGAAGAAAAAACCGATCATGACAAGTTGGAATACGAGGTTTGCAAGTATACCAATAGAAAATGAATACGTCTTAAAAAGCGATGGGATGATGAGAGGCGATTGATCAATAATAAATTTTCTTTTTTGCCAAAGCCAAAATATAACAAACATCGGGATCGCAGCAAAGAGCATCACAAACGTCCAAGCTGGCCATCCATACTCACGACCTTGAATAAGTGGGAATATGAGTAGTCCGAGTGCTGACATAATAAGAAACGTGCCGAGTACATCTAGTTTTAACGGATGAGGCGACTTGCCACCAGGCAAATACTTAATTCCTGCAATAAGCGCGAAAATCCCTACTGGTATATTGATAAGAAAAATTGGTCGCCAATCGAGTCCGGCAATGTTCCAGTGAATCAAAAAGCCACCGATAACTGGACCAAGTGATGCAGATAGCCCACCTAAAGCACCAAATAGTCCCATGACTGCACCACGTTCTTTAGGCTTATACATCACCTGCATTAAGCTCATAACCTGAGGAACCATGAGTGCTGCAGCAGCACCTTGGAGAAGGCGGCCTGCCACTAAAACCTCAATATTTGGCGCAACACCACAGAGAAGTGATGTAAGTGTAAACATAGAAATACCAGTAATAAATAGCTTCTTGTAGCCAATAACATCACCGAGCCTACCTCCAGTGATAAGTAACGTAGCAAATGCCAGTGCGTATCCTGCCGTAATCCATTGAATCTGAGAGAAAGTTGCTCCTAGATTAGTTTGAATTGAAGGTATTGCAACATTAACAATAGTCGAGTCGAGTAAGTCCATCACAAATGCAAATGCGACAATTACAAGTGCAATGGTACGTTGACGCGACGTAAATTTACTCGCATGATGTTGAGCTGATAGGTTTGTAGTCATGGAATTTCCAACTTTTAAATCATATTTAACTTATCTTTATAATACAGTATAAGTTGTCTGTAGGTGAGAGATAAGTGCAATAAGAGGCTACGAGTCTATAGATCAATAACATTGTCTGAGCTAGTATGTGTATTTACGCCTAATCTCGGTTTAAAGCTTTTTATATCAAAAAATAGCTTTAGCGCAATTAACACAATAACTGAACCCGACGGTAGATTAAGTATTGACATTGCAAATGCTCCGAGAATGATGGCAATGTGTAGTGGAATAATACGTTTATACGGCTCGGTGAATTGTTTTTTCATACTTAAGGCCAGAGGGGGCTGTGACAGTTCCCTTAATAGCTGCACAATACTTGAGACTGCCCAAAGAATAAACAAGCCAAAAATATTGAGCGTCACTTCATGATTGAGAGAGCTTGAAATTGAGAATGCACCAGATGTTAATAAAAACACAAAAATGCCATGTACAGCAGTGAACGTTCCGTAATGAAAAATGAAGAACGCAATCATACCAATTTTTATAACTTGGCCAGTAGTGCCTAATTCAACACCCGGGCTAGACGGAATAATATCGCTTAAAGTGCTCTTTGAGCGAGCCATTCCAATTACAGCTTTAATGCCTATCGTAATATTTTCAAACCAGTAAAGAATGAGTATCTGTCTCCAGTCCCAACCAAGGAACAAAACTCCAATCAGGGGCAATACACTATAAGCAACTACTTGTACAATCAAATTTAATACTGGCATTTCTATTATCATACCAAACATTACTAAACGTCATATCATTACAAAAAGTCTCCGAATTGGAGACTTTCACCGTCGTACATATTTTTAGTCTTCCATAGAAGACACTGCTAGAAGTTTCAGGAAGTAATGTTTTTAATCATTGATCGTTTTTTATTAGCAAATATACATATACCAGCAACTAAACTGGGCAACAAGCTAATCAAGCCTATTCCGCCAATAGCCACAAATAACCCATTCAAAGCATTGATATAAAACGGCGTAGGTGTCACCGGTTCACCATCTGGAGTCATCCAGAATGTTGGATTGAAAATGAGATTAACAACCAATAGGATTATAAAAGAAGTAACCACAAGCAGGCCAGGCATTACCAATAAACCTACGGCGAGTTTCATAGTTCTTTTTGAATTACTTTTATTCATGAGTTAATTATATCAAAAAACATTTGTAATGGAGGTTGTCGTCGTCCAAGTTTATGCTTTGCAGGGGCTCCAGGATGATTATAGAACCTATTGTGGTGTAGTAAGTATTTCTAATAACAAGAACTGCAGCAATGATGATCGTTTTATTTCTCCTCAATTTGTCGCCACCTGTCGTTCGTCCGACTCGGTGGATTTGCGTGCGTAGAGAGCGTATTTAAGGTCCATCACAGACAACAATACTCGAATGAGCACGGTAAGTCTAGTGAAGGACGATTAGTTTATATGCGTGGAATAAAGTTTTACCTGTGGAATGCCATTACGTATCTCGGAAAGCACTAACCACGTCCGTCAGAAGTATTCAAGACAAAATTATATTGTTAAATAACTTACTCTTTCGTACATCGTACGTACAAATGAAAACTATAAACCATACTGTGTATCGCAGAAACTTCTCGGAAATTAACATATTAAGGTGTAATGGCATAGAACTATGGAATGAAAGTTTCATCATACGTAACATAAGTTCTTGCCCTGGAGTACCAGTAAATATCTAGTTTTCCAGCTAACACCTTAAAAGTACCATTTACACAAGATATCTTGGGTAGCGTTCCCGCCGTGAACCTACCGACGTCCGCGCTCGACTTCTCACCGGAAATCGTCACAAATAATATTAATAGGGGTGAATGAAATAAAATCAAAAAAACCTATTGCAATAGGTTGATTATTTTGAGACCATAGATGTAGAAAGAAAGCGAGGGAAAATATCTATGGAAACCACAGAAGATCCATTAAATCAACTTTTAGGGGAAGACGTACAGAGTCTCGACAGGAATCGATTAGCGACTTTTTTGAGTCCATATGTACGCTTTGAAAAACTTACCAAGGACATGCACTTCCTTGTTGGGTTTGAATCAATTATATCAAACGACGCTAAGATTGAAGTCATTCTTCTTGCAGCGAAGGCCAAGTCTCTGCTCTTCGACGAGCCTGATGGTATGCCACCGGGTCAGATAATCTCACTTGATGTTATGCCAATGGGAAGCGTGAAGTCCTCTCTTAAGAGGTTGACTGACAGCCGTAAGATCAAAAAAGACGCACAAGGTCGATACTACATGCCAAACTACAGTGTAACTGATGCTATGAATCGCGCATCGAATGGGAAGAAGTAATATGTCTACAGATATTGAAACCCGCCTCACTAGCTTGGAGAGTCGTGTGGCTGCGCTCGAGAGTGCTCGCGCCGACTCTACTAGGACCGGTACTAACCTTAAATCGGCCAAGCCTCAATCCGCAAAAGAATTTTTAATTGGCCTTAAGCTAGGGACTGCGGTCGAGAAGACGGCGGCTCTTGGTTATTTTGTCGAAACAGTTAGCCAGGTTGGCCCTTTCAACGTTGATGACATCGAATCGGCGTTCCGTTCAGCGAAGGAAAAAGTCCCAACAAATATCGGTGATATGGTAAATAAGAATATTAAAAAAGGCTTATTCATGGAGCACAGAGAAAAGAAGGGTGGAAAGAAGTCATGGGTGCTCACTTCTACTGGTGAAACGCTCGCTGAAAATGACTTTAAGGAGTTGGCAGAATGAGTGGTTTAAATCCTGAACTTGAAGCCATGAGTGCTGTCTCGACAATTCTCGAGAAGTTAGACGAGCAAACGAAATCGCGAGTCGTCAACTGGGTAGCTGATAAGTATAGTGGCGCTAGCCGCCCCGTAGCGCACGCTTCCGGTAATGGAATTACTGATAAAAATCGAGAGACTACTTTCTCTGAATTCGTTGATCTATACGACCATGTCGATCCGTCAGATCAAGCCGAGAAGGCATTAACGGGCGCATATTGGTTCCAGGTAGTTAAATCAGAGGCTTCATGGCAAGCACAGGGTGTGAATTCAATACTGAAGGACACCGGAAATGGTCTCACGGGTATATCTCATGTTTTCGAACGTCTCCAGGCACGAAAACCTGCTCTTGTTCGCCAGATCGTGAAAAGTGGCAAAACACGCCAGGCTCGTAAGACGTACAAGCTAACCAGTGCAGGCATTAAGCTGATTGATGATCGAATTAGCTCTCCTTTACCTGAAGAAAGCAAGTAGGTCTTCTGTGAAGCCATCAATCGCATTAGGGCAACTACCGGCAGGACTAAAGCAGGAGCTGTTAACCAGCTTTAATGAAATAGTGACCAATTTTCGTGAAGGTAGGTGGAGTCCGTCTGAACTTGATGGTGGAAAGATGGCTGAGGTCGTCTACAGCATATTGAGAGGTTATATTGATGGTTTATTCCCGGCGCGCGCTACAAAGCCAGCTGATATGCTAACTGCATGTCGCCTGTTAGAACAGGAATCCACGTCCTTTTCTCGATCGGTACGCATACAAATTCCTCGCCTTCTGATCACGCTTTATGAAATTCGCAATAATCGTGGCGTTGGTCACGTAGGTGGTGAAGTTGATCCGAATCAGATGGACGCAACACTAGTCTTCTACTCCGCAAAGTGGATTATGGCGGAGCTTGTGAGAATATTCCATAATGTAGATACCGTTGTTGCCAGTGATATTGTTGAGGCGTTGATTGAGCGTGAATTACCCGTCGTTTGGAAGGTGGGTGACATAAAGAGAATATTGCAGACCAAACTCACTATGAAAGAGAAGGTACTGTTACTACTTTACTCCGAGGCATCAAGCCTGACTGAGAAGCAGCTTGTTGATTGGTCAGAACATTCTAACTCCGCAATCTTTCGTAGGGACGTATTAGTTGTGGGCCATAAAGCACGCCTATGGGAATACAACAAATCGGCGAAAACAGTCACTATATCACCATTGGGCATCAAACAGGTTGAGGAAAGCCTACTCGGCAGAATCAAGCTTTAATATCAATGGTATTCGTTCTGATAGTCCCCGTTCACGATGATTTTCTTACCGGTGATGTTAGCTAAGGGATTAATAATGTGCCGTTCCCGAAACACTTAACCTCCGCTTTAAATAATGGTTCGAACCAAACGAAAAATCACCGATGACTCGGTGATTTGTCTTGGCAGGGGCGCGTGGAATCGAACCACGATCCTAGGTTTTGGAGACCCATATACTAACCGTTGTACTACGCCCCTATAACAAACCATATTGTATCAGATAGACTCATGGCGTCCAAGTAGCAGAATATTAACTGTCGGCTAATCTGAATATCCATACTCGCATATACATTATCAAAAATAGTAAAACTTAACTATTATTGAATAGTAGCTGTTTATATTGTTATATTATATATACTGTTTGTACAATCTGAGAGGAAGTAAAATGCCTTCACGAAGACTGACAGCATTCAATCCTGACAGACTCGCGCAAGAGCTTCACCACAAATCCAGGGACATCGGGTCGCTGAAAAGCAATCAGAAGGTAGACGATACGTCTTCAAATGGTAGGCATTCATGCCAACATCCAGAAGACTGCATTCTGCCCTCAGTGGGATGCACACCCTGTACAGCCGCACGGATGTAGATGATGTACGAGCAGGCCTTTCCGAAGTATCTTCGGCAAGGCATTGTTCTTTTATATACATTCATAGCAGATGATATAAGCCTAATTTAATCACAATAAAGTAAATATTTTGAATATTTACTAGTTGGAACGTCATATATAGCGTATTATTCATAAATAAAACACTAGCGGTTTAAATTTATAGGGCGTATAATTAAGATACTAACTGGAGGTGATTGTATGAATGAAGAGCATTTCATTGAACGCAATAATTGGGTGAGAAATGTGCCCGACCCCCAGCATCATTACAGTCTTATATTTCATACAAATAAACATCTTGGACGAACAGCCCTTAAAGGATTCGCAAGTGTCCGAGATGTCCTTAGCCGTGACGTAAGCTTTCGTCGCCCTACTAAGCTGATATCTCCAGCTATCACCAAAAAGGCAAGTGCATTTTATGATCGTTTATCGAATCTGAAAAAACTTGTAAAAATATCACATGAAATTCTTGCAAGCTCAAGTACCGTCATGCTACCAGTGAACATGTTCCCAGATACAATTGTGGTTGATAGGACAAAAATAACAATTACTAAACGAACATTTTTCTGGTCGGCTAGTGTCATCGGTATACGTATCGAAGACGTTTTAAATGTTGGTATTAGCACAGGTCCACTTTTTGGCTCACTGACTATATCAAGCCGTGTCATGAACTCGACAGACCATTTTGAAGTTAATTACTTATGGCGAAAAGATGCTGAAAAATTAAAGCATATAATACAAGGATATATAATTGCACAGCACAACTCAATTGATACAAAAGATCTCTCGAGAGAGGAGTTGATTGAGACACTGCTTGAAATCGGGTGCGACTCGGAATAAGTTATATCCTAAACTAGTCAGCTTGGCTACATATTTGCTATACTCACAGTATGAAGTTATTACAGTTGTCTAAGCCTCACATGTTAATCATGGTGGGCATTGCTGGTTCCGGTAAGAGTTTTTTTGCCGAAAAGTTTGCCGATACATTTCAGGCACCACTTATCAGTGATAATCAACTTGGTCGACATCTTGCAGATTTCGGGCTACATAGCTCTGAATCAGACCATCTTCTTAAGAAACTCACAGATCTTCAGTTAAACGAGCTATTAAAAACTGGCCGTACTATTATTCTTGATATCGACAGTGACACCACTTCCGATCGCGCGCTACTCGCCACAAAAGCCCGTAAAAATAACTATGAAACACTTATTATCTGGGTTCAGACGGATCAAGTGACCGCTATTGACAGGGTCGTCAAGCCGAGTAAACAAGCGACGAGTCGCGTCATGAATAAAGATCAATATGAGCGTCATCTAAAGCGCTTCATGCCGCCGACATCGACAGAAAATACTGTTGTTGTCAGCGGAAGACACACCTATGCAACACAGGCAAAGGTTGTCCTTAAGAAGCTATCTGGCCCACGTGCAGAAAATGCCAAGATACAGACTGTACCTTCACGCGAGGTTATTAAGCAAACTACACCAGCTCGTCGTAACATAACAATTCGCTAGGATAACTTGTGCCAATTATAGAAGATGCGGAATTTGGTAACATCACCGTTCGTCGAAGCGCTAAGGCTTCTCACGTACGTATACGTGTTGCACCAAACGGTACACTTCGTGCGTCTCTACCGCTATACGCTCCGTTGTTTGTCGTTAAGAGACTCATAAAAAATTCCCGCAAAGAGCTTCAGCAAATGCTTCTTGAACATCACGGGGAAACGCACTACGAGGCTGGGATGCAGATTGGTAAAAGTCATAGTCTCATAGTCAGAAATGATGCGACGAGCTTGTCCGTGAAGCGCCATGGTCAGCAAATTGTCTTAACACTGCCTACTGAAAACACTCTAAATGATAACGAAGTAGCTTCAGTACTTCGCCCGGTAATCATCAGTGCACTGCGCCTTGAAGCTAAAAGTTATCTTCCAAAACGCCTAAGTTACTTGGCAAAAAACGGTAACTTTAGCTACGATTCAGTCCGGTTTTCGCATGCAAGCGGGCGATGGGGTAGCTGCAGCAGCAATGGAACAATAAGCTTGAATATAGCGCTCATGAAGCTCCCGTTCGAGCTTATTGACTACGTGCTTGTTCATGAACTTTCACATACGGTCCACATGAATCATTCTGAAGAATTTTGGGAATTAGTATCAAGCGGCGATCCCGCATATAGAATACACCGAAGAGATTTGAAAAAAGAGACGCCGTCTATTTAAAAAGCTAGCGCTTGCCTGTATACTAACTGTAACGATGGCTATAGGTGGGACTAAGGTAGATAAAAAAACAGCAATGATTATTCGATTTGTCGGATTTATTGTGCCTTTTGGCTTGTTGCTGTATGGTTTTCTCATTCAAAACGGTATTGTCGTAAGTGAAGCATATGTTAGTGACACTGTATTTTATATTGTCATGGTTCCGTGGATCATTATTTCGATCTACCAACTACTGATACCTAGTAAGTCGCTAGAAGCATCAGCCCTACGCTTAGCACTGTATCATGCCCTTGCAGCAAGTTATTTGCTGTTTATATCTGGCTTTGCCATACCTTTCGTGGCAACATGGGCATTACTATTTTTTGCAACTTACGCTTATTTTGGAGACAATGGTCTACGTTTTAGCATTATGAGTCTTGTGATCGTTGTTATCTTCGATAGTGCAATGCACGTAGAAGAGGGCGGCTTACTAACATCAAACATAACCGCAATGATGACAGTACTTCTTGTTGGTATTGCGGCTATTGGTATAAGCCGTATTCAAGAAACCCAAAGTGGAGCACTTGATCGTTCAAAAGCGCTTGAAGCACTCGAGCGTGATCGAATATTAACCCTTATTAATAATCTTGCAGACGCGGTACTTAGCACAGATGAACATGGCATCATACAGGTATACAATGCAGCGAGTCTAAATTTACTTGACACCAACAGTAGCCTCAACGGGAGACATATTAGCGAAATACTACCATTAAAAGATATTACTGGTGTTGAAGTTAATATTGCAGATGATCTTAAAAAATCACAAGGTGTCGTTGTACGTGATGATACGACACTAACATTTGATGACGAAACCGTTCGCTTGGAGGTGACATACTCGCCAATCCGGGGTACATATACTCGTTCGCACGGTGAAGAGAATGAAGATGGATACATTATCATTTTACGTGACATTACAAAATCAAAAAGTCTTGAAGAAGAGCGTGATGAATTCATTAGTGTCATTAGCCACGAACTTCGTACACCGATCACCGTAGTAGAAGGCACGGTGAGTAATGTCCAATTAATGATGGAAAGGCCGGATATACCACAATCAAAACTTAAAGAAAGTCTCGCAATGGCACATGACCAAGTTGTTTTTCTCGCTAAAATGGTAAACGACCTGTCAACATTATCTAGAGCTGAGCGTGGCGTTGCTGATGTTGCTGAAGACATTAATGTGCGTATTTTGGTTGATGATCTTTACAATGAATATTCGCCCCAAGCAAAAGCAAAAAATCTCCACTTCAATCTCGATGCATCGCCAAGCCTTGGCACAATAACGGCAAGTAAGTTATACATTCAAGAGCTGCTTCAAAACTTCATTACAAATGCAATAAAATATACAAAAGAGGGCAGTGTAACCCTTATTGTTACGAAGCATGCTGACTCAATTAAATTTGCAGTCAAAGATACAGGGATTGGTATTAGTAAAAGTGACCAAGCAAAAGTATTTAATAAATTTTATCGATCAGAAGATTATCGTACACGCGAGACAGGCGGCACGGGCCTCGGTCTTTATGTGGCAATGAAGCTTGCAAAAAAACTAGGTTGTGAAATTGATTTAACGAGTAGACTAAACCACGGCTCAACATTTCGTTTCACCTTACCGCTTAAGAAGTAGTCGAACCTATAGACTTATCCGAAACATCTTCAATACGTCGGCCCTTCCAGGTGATTGTATGTGTTAAATAACCAATCATACTCATAACAAATAATACGAGCTCCTGAGCGATAACGTACGGCCACATGATCATTCCAAGCCACCATCGATCTTGCCAAGTATAGTGTAGGTACGTACCATACATACAAATGCATAGTAAGAGCGATACAGCAGCTAATGTATGAATAAACTGCCACGGCGCAATAATCACACTGAGCATGGTTATTGTTGGAAGATTTAATAGCAAGAGTCCTAGTATAGCTAGGACGCCTTTAACTCGAGTACCGCCCACTAATTGATAAAGAATGCGCCGACTAGTTTCGATCTGTGATGACCATTTTTTTTCATACCCAATACCCATATAGGCAGAGTGGACTATAGGAATGTATATTGAGTTATTTGCTACATCAGTTGCTATGCTGACTTCGGGGCGAACAGATGTCCTGATCTTTTCGAATCCTCCAATCGTATCAAGCAGAACATCGCGTTTAACCATCCAGGCGGAACTTGACGCAGGAAATGATTTTCGAGTTGATAGCAGCAGTTCCCAAAAATATCGTAAACTTCCGACATACACTCCCGCTCTCTTTGTGTCGTAGCGATCGGGTATAACTGATATCATGGCTGCGTTACTGGCAAGCGCAGCGTCAACCATACGTGAGATAGATGTGGTTGCTAATTTTGTATCAACATCCATATATAGAATGAATGTACCGCTCGCCTGGACACTGAGCGTTTGAAGGGAGAAATTTTTGCCTAGCCATCCAGCGGGCAGCGGCTCACCAGCAATAAAACGAACACCTGCATGCGCAAATGAACGAATGATGAGCGAAGTGTCGTCAGCAGAATTATCATCGAGTACGAGTACTTCTAATTTCGAATAATCGCTTGCAAGTACACCTTCGAGGCACTCCGCAAGAGCGTGTATTTCATTACGAGCAGGGATACAGACACTGACGCTCGGTAATTCCTTAATGTTACTTTGTGTGGAGCGTAATCGGTACTTATTTGCTATGTAACGTAATCGCAAGGATCCCCAAACTGGGACGAGGCTCGTTATAACCAATATTACCGTTAGGATTATCACTTTAATTCTATGGTAGCATGCTTGACGGGAGCAGGCTAGCGCGCTACTATAAGTATTGACAGTCTGCAGTAGCAGGCTATTTAATTTGGGAGAGACCACTTTGGCAACAAAGAAGCAAACATCATCAGCTAAAAACACGAGTAAAACAGCTAGTAAGACTACTGTTACTCGAATTAAAGCGGTCGATGCGGCCGTAGTAAAAAGTCCAGCCAAAAAACAGGTAGCTACTACAGTAGTAAAAAAACAAGCAGGCGGAAACCCCCTAGGGCGTATCGGTACTCCTTTTATCGCAACAGGGCGGTATTTCAAGGGCGCATGGTACGAGCTTGGTCAAGTTCGTTGGCCAACGAGACGAGCAACATGGGGGCTAACGGGTGCAGTACTTGCATTCTCACTTTTCTTTGTTGTTCTCATCTTACTTCTGGACGCTGGTTTTAAATATTTATTCGACGTAATTTTAGGAAAGTAGCTCATGGCACAAAATCGATACGACTCAACTCGACAATGGTACGCAATTCACACTTACAGTGGATATGAAGAAAAAGTAGCTGACAGTATTCGTCAGCGAATTAATGCAGTCGATATGGCTGACAAAATCTTCGATGTCATGGTACCAAAAGAAAAACAGATTCAAATTAAAAATGGTAAACGTAAAGTTATTGAAGCAAAAATTTTCCAAGGCTACGCACTTGTTGAAATGAAACTAACTGATGAAACATGGTACATTGTACGCAATACGCCAGGTGTCACCGGTTTTGTTGGTAGTGGCACTGAGCCAACACCAGTGTTTGACAGTGAAATTAGCAAAATCAAAAAACGTATGGGTGTCGATGACCCAAAGCACCACATCGATTTTACAGTTGGCGAAGTAGTCAACATTACCGATGGTCCTTTCAAAGGATTTGATGGATCAATTAGTGAAATTGATACTCAAAAAGGTAAAGTTAAAGTTATGGTCAGTATGTTTGGTCGCGATACACCAGTCGAGCTTGACGCATTACAAGTAACAAAAGTTTAATCTCAGCTATCTCCACCCTTGTAAAATATGGATGGAGATAGTATAATTACACAGTTACGCACATAAGCTTCACTTAACGTGCAAATACTAGTTTAAAAGGAATTTATTATGGCTAAAAAGATTATTGGTAATCTAAAACTACGCATCCCAGCTGGACGCGCGACAGCAGGCCCTCCTGTTGGTTCAACTCTTGGTCAATGGGGTCTTAACATGATGGACTTTATTAATCCTTTCAACGAAGGAACTAAAGCTGATATGGGTAAGGATGTTATCGTTCACCTTCAGGTGTTTGAAGACCGAACATTTACATGGAAGTCACTTGGACAGCCTGTTGATGATATGATCCGTGAAGCAGTTGGTATCAAAAAAGGCTCAGGTAAACCACACTCTGAAAAAGTTGGAAAAATTACCCGTGCGCAACTTGAAACTATCGCTGAAGCAAAAAAAGATCAACTGAACGCAAATGACATGGATGCTCGTGTCAAGGTTATTGCAGGTACAGCCCGATCTATGGGCGTAGAAGTAGAAGGCTAAATACTAGAACTTCAAATACAAGATAAAAACACGCCGATACGGCGTGTTTTTATCTTGTATGATAGAATGGTATTACATTAACAAATCGCATATCAAGAGTGCAGCGAGAGAACTAGCTCCGTGACCTGCCGGCAACCCGTTATTAGTATGATCTTTAGTATAGACTACAAATAAAGAGGGTGCTACTTCTAGCCTACGTACCTAGTAGGGCAGATGTATGATATCTTTATGATTCTATCGCCCTGGTTGCGAAAGCAGATATGCATAAGGAGTCATTTTATGTCAAAAACTAACTATAAAACTGCTGAAAGTGTCAGCCCAAAACACCCCGATAAATTGTGTGATCAAATATCAGATGCAGTACTTGATGCGTATCTTGAGGTTGATCCAGATGCACGTGTTGCTGTCGAAACTGTTGGTGGACACGGTAGAGTTTTTATCACGGGCGAGCTAACATCTCGCAAAGATGTTGATATCAAGCCAATTGTTAAACGTATCGCTGGAGACATTTCGTTAGAGATACATATAGCAAAGCAAAGCTTCGAGATTGCAAATGGAGTCGACACAGGAGGAGCAGGTGACCAAGGCATAATGGTGGGTTATGCAACAGATGAAACACCAGAACTTTTGCCCCTTGAAGTAGTTCTCTCGCGTAAACTGAACCAATACTTGTTCGAAAAATGGCCGTATGATGGTAAAACTCAGGTTACCTTAAAAGACAATAAAATTATATCTGTCGTTGCTAGCTTTCAGCATGCGCCTAAAGAAGAACTACTTGCAAGAGTAAAGCACTGGCTTCGCCAAGAAGAATTAGCAAGTTTCGATAAGGACATTGATTTTCATATTAATCCAGCCGGTGATTGGGTTCAGGGTGGATTTGATGCAGACGCTGGCCTTACCGGGCGAAAATTAGTTGTTGATAATTACGGTCCTAGCATTCCAATTGGCGGTGGCTGTTTTAGTGGTAAAGACCCAAGTAAAGTTGATCGTTCAGCGGCATATATGGCTCGAAAAATCGCAGTTGATTATCTTAAACATCGTAACGCTAAGGAAGTTTTTGTCCATTTAGCATATGCGATTGGATATGCTCAACCGCTTGAAGCTAGTGTCACAATTGATGGTGCTCAGGAAAAAGTTGAAGGATATGATTTATCACCTCAAGGAATCATTAAATCACTCAATCTTAAGCGGCCGATCTACGAAAAAACGGCCCAGTATGGTCACTTCGGTCATCCTGAATTTAGCTGGGAACAATAAATATACACATAAAATACCGCGAACCAATCGCGGTATTTTATTAATAAATTTTGTAGGCCGGAGTGCGCATACTCTGCGCACTCCGGAGGATTCCTACACGTACACCTTACCCAGATAAAGGATCAAAAGCGTACCGATCATGGCAGCTGTGACGGCATCGATTCGATCCATCAGGCCGCCGTGCTTACCAAGAACTGTTCCAACATCTTTGATCTGCAAAGAGCGCTTTGTTGCACTCTCTGCAAGATCACCAATGACTGCAAGTGGTGGACCAAACAATACAACGAGCCACAGCAGAGGGTGAGAGATGGTCATAGTCCCCGACAGGGAAATGAGCGCAATATACCCACCAGCCCAGCCGAAAAGCAGACCGCCGATCAAGCCCTCCACTGTCTTGGCTGGAGAAATCTTTGGAACCAACTGGTGGGTGGTGACTCCTCGATTTTTCAGTGCCTGACCGGTCGCCTGCGCCAACCAGTCATTGATAAATACAGACGCCGCCACGACCACTAGGATCTGAAAACCGTCTGGAATTCTCCGAATGTAATACATGGACAAGAGTCCGATAATCATCTGAAATAACAGTAGCTTCAGATACAGCCTAGCCTTGAAGCTCTTGGCCTTCTTCCTGGCCTGGACTACCTCAATCAAGACACCGATCATCAGCGCCACGATCAGAACTGCTGTCCCGATAGCAGACAATCCCACCACGGGCAATACGACCGCAAGCATCAGAACTGCCATCGCAGATTTCGATGCCTTCACACGCACTGCAACCTCAGTGATCGTGTTCACCGGGCTCACCTCTTTCTTGATATGTAAAGCTACGAGTAGAAATCCTTCAAGCAATAATACCATCATAGTACAATAGGTCAACTAGCAGGGTGCTCATTGCACTTTCACTGTAAAAATGCTATATTAGAAGAACAATTAATCAATGCTGGGAGGCCATCAAGTTTATCTTGGGCCGTTATCACCACAGAAAGGGTTTACACCTATGGCTAAAAAAGCCGAATTACTAGCTGAAGCAAAAAAACTGAAGCTTGAAGTAACAGATAAAAATACTATTGCTGAAATCGAGGCTGCGATTGCAGGTTCGACTCCTGAAGTCGGAGAGACTGAAGATGCTCCAAAAGCTGATAAACCTCTTGCTAAAGCAGGTAAGCGCAGTGAGAAAGCAATCAAGGAAACTGAAGAAAAACTTGAAAAAGAAGCCCGTAAAGAAGCCGGTGACACAACCCCTCAGTCTGAAGAAGCTGAACAAAATAGCAAAAAAGGCCCTAAGCCTGTCACTCGACCTCATGCTGAACGTCGTGGAAAAAGCTACCGAGAACTTGCAAAGCAAGTTGATGCAGCGAAAGTATACAGTCTTGCCGAGGCACTTGAACTTGCAACTAAAACAAATCCATCAAAATTTGATGCAAGCGTTGAGGTTCATGTGCGTCTTGGTGTAGACCCACGCCAAGCTGACCAAAACATTCGTGCAACGGTTAGTTTGCCAAATGGTTCGGGTAAAAAAGTTCGTGTTGCTGTTTTTGCTCCAGAATCAGAACATGAAGCTGCTAAAAAAGCTGGTGCAGATGTTGTTGGTGATGAAACATTCATCAAACAGATGGAAAAAGAAGAGCTTAACTTTGACATTCTTGTTGCAACACCACAGTATATGCCAAAACTTGGTAAATTTGCTCGTCTTCTTGGCCCTCGAGGACTTATGCCTAACCCTAAATCTGGTACAGTCGCGACAGATGTCGCTAAGGCTGTAACAGAGGCAAAAGCTGGTAAAGTTGAGTACCGTGTCGATAAACAATCAATTGTTCACCTTTCAATTGGTAAAGTGTCATTTGGTGCAGCAAAACTAACCGAGAATGCTAAAGCATTCTTTGATAGTCTACAGTCACAAAAACCAAGCAGTCTAAAAGGTAGCTACGTTAAAACAACATCTATCTCGACGACACAAGGTCCTGGTATGAAAGTTGAAAACGTCGTTAATTAATACGTTGATAAAACTTGATGGGCCTGCTCCTTACGAGCAGGCCCATTTTATTGAAGTGATATACTAAAGGTAACGTAGAATATAAGTTGAGGTATATATAGTGTTATCTGGTCCAGTCACGCGCACTCGAAAATCAGAAAAAAAATATGCAAAACATAAAATTATGTCTGATAAGACTGTTTGTGAATTTTGTCTATTTAGTCGTGATCATGAACAATTTATTGAGGAAACGTCCTATTTTTGGGTTGTAAAAAATATATTCGGCTATGACCTATGGGAGGGCTGTGAAGTACTTGAACATCTCATGCTTGTTCCGAAACGACATGTCCATGCACTCTCAGAGTTTAATAAACCTGAACTATCTGAATATATGAAATATATATCAAGGTATGAGGACTCAGGCTACTCACTGTACACAAGGACTCCAAATAGTATCACAAAATCAGTGCCCCATCATCATACTCACTTTATCAAACTTGACAATAAACGAAAGAATAGCATATTTTATTTACGCAAACCTCATGTTATGATATACAAATAGTTTAGAGAGGGACATATTACGTGACAGTTATCGGTACAGAATTGACAGACAAGTCGTGGGTAGGTGATATTTATGGTGGCCCAACTCTTCATGACGAAGATAGACTACAATATCCAGAGCATGGCGACCCTGCTGGGCTAGTTAAGCAAATCATGGCCATGAAAGCACTTGACGGCTACGTCGTTCTTGTGGACGGCGCATTTGATGTCCCTCATCCTTCCCATGAAGGTTACTTGCGTCACGTCCGCGCTCTAGCTGGCGCCGCATTTCTTCTTGCTAAAAATCAAGCAATTTCTATAGATAACGTTCGTAGAGTGATTGCAGATGAGACAATTACTATTGTCACGACAGTCGATGCTGATAGTAAGATTGCATGGAAGAAAAGTAATAATCCCACAAAAGGTGGCGTTCCTCGTCCAATTTATCCATGGATTGCACGTGCGGAACGAATACTCGGCTACACGTTTCAAACACAGACAGGAACTCATCGACCAGTTATTGATATCGCAACAGTTGAAGGTGATTCTAACCACACGGATACGCCGTTCGAATCATCTCTTCATCTTGCAGAGCATTTAAAGGATCAAGGAGTTCTTGATGGTCTTGTTATTTACGGTGAGCATAAAGAAACCGAGTCAGAAGCGATAAGCCGAGGTTTAGAGCCAATTGTTATACCCGATAGCGCAGATGGCCAGATGTATGGCATTAATCCGCAAACAGAGAGTGACTGGGGAAGTAGCGCTATTATTAATCGTGCGCAGGGTGGATCCGTCATTAATCCGATCACACGACCAACTCATCTCTCCTCATTTAAATAACAAAATACCATCCTAGGATAAGGATGGTATTTTTATATGCTTGGATATGACCCTACGAGATTGCCATGGTAGCAGGTGGGTGACGACATGCCACACCACCTGCTACCATGAAGGCGATCAGGAAGCCACCTGTACCAGTTGCCCAGTACTGATGTTGACTTCTTCGAAGAAGACATTTAGTGCTGTGCACTCGATGCCCATATTGAAGAGCCTGTTCCGAAGAACCGTCCGACTTACCGTGTTGAGCATTTCACGACAGAGCAAAACGGCGCGGTCCTGATCTCCTCCACGAAGAGCCGTGAATAGTTCACAGAACTTCCTGTTTGTGCTCGCATCACACACTTCATGCATAACATCCCCCAGGGGTAGTTAGTAATGCAGTATAGGGTCACATAGTAATATACTCTTTTTCGTATAAAATACAACTATTTTTGCACAACTTGCTGCATCTGTTACAATACCTATATAAAGGGAGAACACTATGACCGATACACAAGCAGACGGCTATTATGATGAGCCTGAAGTAAACAACGGCGAGCTTGATTTAAGCTTTCTCGATGACAACGAAACAAAAAATTAGAGTAGGACTTGTTGTCCCACATATTTTTATTCACCGTGACATATTGCCAGAGGTGATATTTTCTCCTGGAAAACTAGCTCTTAATCTTGCAAATACCTTGTCAGAATATGACATTGAAGTGACGTTATTCACTCCTGGCAAGGCTGATACTCATGTTCGAAACGTGACCGCTGACCTTAGGCCATTTGAGCAGGAGCTCAGTGGGCGCGGTGATACTTACATAGAGCTTCTAAAAAAGCATCCGTTTACCTTTATCAGCCTAGCAAGGCAAGTACAGTCGGAGATTATTGCACTTGCATATGACATGGCAAACCGTGATGAACTCGATATTGTACACATCTACACCAACGAGGAAGATATCGCGCTGCCATTTGCAAAGCTTTGTCATAAACCTGTCGTTTTTACTCATCATGATCCA
>JBDSSF010000002.1 GCA_039928925.1 Candidatus Saccharimonadales bacterium
CAAATATTAAAAAAATGAAGTCAGAAAAAGGCTTTACGATCGTTGAGCTCTTGATCGTCATTGTGGTCATTGGTATTTTAGCCGCGATCATTATTGTTGCTTATCAGGGCGTAACATCACGTGCAAAAGCTGCTCAGTACGTAACTGATGTCACATCAATTATCAAGAAGGGTGAGTCGTATGCTGCAATTAACAATAACTACGCTCTTACTGCGGCAGGCTCCGATTTAGCTAGTGTAACTACGCAAACAACCACTGGAGGAACGCTTACGGCACTATTTAATGCTACTAATGAGACCAAACTACCTGCTTCTGTCGCTATTTTCGCAGTCGTAGCTTATGGTAGTGGACCATCGCTGGCACAAGCAAATGTTGCAATTAATATCAGCTCAACAGTCAACTATTACTACGTATCCTATTGTACAACTGGTAAAGGGATGCGCGTGTACTACCCAGATCCTGTTGGTAGCACTGTTAAGACATCTGATGTAGGTGTTTGCCCTTAGTCAACTCTCTATGCAAATTAAATACTCCGTTTAACTGAACGGAGTATTTAATTTGCATACATCTATGTAGCTAATGAACTTATTTTTAACTACAATTATTTATCACTCGGTAATGGGAATTGCTTTGTGAATTCCTTCACCTCAATGCGAAGTGCATTCAAAGCTTCATCATCCTCGCGCGCGTCAATCGCCTTTTTCATCCATTCGGCCAGTGTCGCCATGTGTTCTTCTTTCAACCCTCTTGTAGTCACTGCTGGAGTGCCTAACCTAATACCACTTGGGCGGAAAGGCGGGAGTGGATCATCGGCAACTGAGTTGGCATTAAGTGTCAGACCAATCTTATCAATTGCAATCTCGGCTACTTTGCCATCAATACCAAAGCTTTTGTAAACATCGGCAAGAATCAAATGATTGCTAGTTCCGCCCGTTACAAGCTTAAATCCACGTTTTTGAAGCTCATCTGCGAGGACTGCAGCATTTTTAACTATTTGAGCCGCATATTGCTTAAATTCTGGCTTAAGCGCTTCACCAAAAGCAACTGCCTTCGCTGCAATGACATGCATATGAGGGCCTCCCTGCATACCAGGAAAGATTGAGCGATCAATAAGTGTTGGGATGTTTTCTATTGTCTTTTCAGGAGCCCTAAGCGGATTACCGACTTTACCTTTTGTGAGGATGAGACCGCCGCGTGGACCACGAAGAGTTTTATGCGTTGTTGTCGTGATAACATGGAACCCATAGTCAAATGGATTCTTTGCAACACCACCGACAATCAATCCAGCAATATGTGCCATATCTGCCATAAGTAGTGCCCCGACTTCATTACCAATTGCTGCAAACTTTGCGTAGTCAAGTTCACGAGGGTACGCACTGAATCCAGCGATGATAATCTTGGGTTTGTGCTCTAAAGCGAGAGCAAGAAGTTCGTCATAATCAATTTCGCCGGTTTCGATATTTTTCATTTTATAACGAATGAAGTTGTATAGTTGTGCGCTACGAGTTACTGGCGCACCGTGTGTTAAGTGCCCACCATGAGATAAGTCCATCGCTAAAACTGTGTCACCTGGCTTCAGCCATGCACTATACACTGCTTCGTTAGCAGGAGCGCCGCTGTGCGGCTGAACATTCGCATGATTGGCTCCAAATAACTGTTTTGCGCGGTCAATTGCGAGCTGCTCTACCTGATCGGTAAATTCCTGACCACCGTAGTAACGTTTTCCCGGATACCCTTCAGAATACTTATTTGTAAAGACACTTCCTAAAGCAGTTAGGACATCACGACTAACATAGTTTTCACTTGGGATGAGCTCTAAACCTTCGCGCTCACGGGTTTCTTCGCCTGCAATTAAATCGGCAATTATTGTGTCTTTCATACCACGTATCTCCTCTTTATATACTATTATACACCATTGACTTTATATCATAGATGATATAACATAAGTGACATGGAACCAGACAACTATAAATTGAAAATTGGTCAACTCATTCAAGAAACAAGGCAGCACCGTGGGTTTACTCAAACGCAGCTAGCCGAAGCGCTCAACACAAGTCAGAGCGCTATTAACCGTATTGAAAAAGGTGGTCAGAACATCAGCCTTGAGATGATCGCGCGTATCAGCGACGTACTATCTCGCAATATTGTCACGCTCAACCAAACAGGAAAAATAAACTTTCAGGTAAATGGTGGCCGAACATTATCTGGATCAATCGAAGTAAAGACAAGTAAGAATGCAGCTGTTGGTCTTTTGTGCGCAAGTCTCCTAAATAAAGGAAAAACAACTCTCCGCAGAGTTGCTCGGATTGAAGAGGTCAATCGTATTATTGAAGTTTTAAATAGTATTGGCGTTAAAACAAAATGGCTACCACATAATGACCTAGAGATCGTACCTCCAAAACGCCTGCAGCTTGAAAAGATGGATGCAGAAGCCGCTAAGCGAACGCGCTCTATCATCATGTTCCTCGGCCCTCTTTTGCATCAATACCGTGATTTTAAGATACCATTTGCTGGTGGCTGTAATTTAGGAACACGAACCGTAGAGCCTCACATGGTAGGCCTAGCTCCATTTGGTCTATCTGTTGAAGCGACAACAAACTACTACCATGCTACTTCAAAAAAAGTTGGTGTTGACCGTGCGATCTTACTTACTGAACGCGGCGAGACTGTTTCTGAAAATATTATTATGGCAGCAGCACTCTATCCTGGAAAAACTGTCATACGTAACATTAGCTTTAACTATATGGTTCAGGATGTTTGTTATTTTGTGCAAAAATTAGGTGTAAAAATTGATGGAATAGGAACCACGACTTTAACAATACACGGTGTTGATTCTATCGACATGGATGTTGAATATTACCCTAGTGAGGATCCGATCGAAGCTATGAGCTTTGTTGCTGCAGCATTAGTGACAAAATCAGAAATTACAATAACACGAGCACCAATTGAATTCCTCGAAATCGAGTTAGCCGTTCTTGAAGGTATGGGCCTAGAGTTTGAACTTAGTGATGAATACAAGGCAAGAAACAATCATACGCGTCTTGTCGATATTCACCTCAAGCACTCAACGCTTCATGCGCCTAAGGACAAGTTGCATAGCATGCCCTTCCCTGGTGTAAACATGGATAATCTCCCATTCCTTGGTTTAATTGCAACGGTAGCCCACGGCCGGACGCTCGTACATGATTGGTCGTATGAGAATCGCGCAATTTACTTTACAGAACTCTCGAAGCTAAACGCAAATATCGAACTTGTCGATCCACATCGCGTCTATATTACAGGTCCAACAAAATGGAAGCCAGCTGATGTCGTTGCACCACCTGCGCTTAGACCATCTGTTGTAGTACTGCTTGCGATGCTGGCTGCTCCTGGAACATCAATCCTTCGTGATGTTTATTCAATCAATCGTGGATACGAAGAACTTGCAACTCGTCTCAACTCACTTGGCGCAGATATTGAAACCGTCCTCGAGATGTAAGTATGGTCTGCATCTGTTAGATATGCTATCATTAGGTGCGTAGCATATGGCGAATGTAGCTCATCTGGTTAGAGCGTCGGGTTGTGGTTCCGAAGGTAGTGGGTTCAATCCCCATCATTCGCCCCAAATTAAAAAGTAGTCTTTTGGGACTACTTTTTTAGCTAAATGGATTAAACGATCTGCCCTGCGGCTCGCGAAATGCTGGAGTACTTGGACGTTTTGGTATTGTTAATCCACCAGTTTTTGAATTTGACGACTGACGCTCCGGCCTCTTATCAGTACGGCCAGCTTTTGTTCTATTTTCCTGTCTATCCATTCTGTACGGGTTTCTTTTAATGTCACTCTTGATACCTAGTGATTCACGCACCTCACTATAGTAATCAGTCTTCAGTATACTTGGCTCTATGTCAGCACCCATACTTTTATGAGCTTCTATGCGTGCTTTTGTTGCAGCATCTTCGTAGGACCCAATTGTTGAACGGTTATTTTCAATTTCACGACGTTTATTAAAAGACTGATTGGCAGTCCGATGAGTCATAGCAGTTGCATCGGTATTATCAAAGGGAGTTGACGATGGATTAATGTAATCATGTATCATAACTTGTTATGCTTTTTATTATAGCAAAGTTACTGGTATAATACAGAGAGTCTGCGGGCGTCGTATAATGGCTAATATGCCTGCCTTCCAAGCAAGCGATGAGAGTTCGATTCTCTCCGCCCGCACCACAGATAGATTTTTTAAGACGCCAGAATTTTTTCTGACGTCTTTTTTGTTATAATCAAACTATGCCAAAGACTGATCCCCTTTTCAATTCATTACAGCAGATGATTATAGATCTCTCTTTAATAAATCGTAACCACTACCTTGCGAACACTGAGCGACGTGAAAATGATATAGAACATAGCATGACTGTTGCGGTTTTGTGCTGGTATATACACGATAAATATAAAATAGACTTGAACATAGGAAGTATTCTTAAGTATGCGATTACTCACGACTTTGTTGAGCGCTATGCTGGTGATGTCAACACATTTGCTAGTGCTGAAGAGCGAAACGCAAAAATATATCGTGAGCAACAATCATTAAATAGATTGTCAGAAGAATTTAGTGGATTCAATGATATGGTCTCATCAATGCAAAAGTATGAGCTGAAACAAGATGATGAATCTCTATTCGTGTGGACGGTAGACAAAATGCAAGGACTCATAATGGGCGATATGGACTCCTGGCGACCTTACGCCGAAATAGATATAAATTACGAAAAATTTGTGGTTAAATATGGTGAGCTCTTAGAAAAATCATCCAGCTACTGCCGGGAAATATTCGAAGGACTCATAGAGCATAGCAAGACTACGTATTACGATCAGCCCAAAGTATAATATATTAATAAAATATTAGGCCTACCCTGTCTCATGTTTTGGGTAGTTAGCATACTCATGATGTTATAATAGCCAAGTACGCCCCGATAGCTCAGCTGGATAGAGCAGAGGACTTCTAAGCCTAAGGTCGCAGGTTCAAATCCTGCTCGGGGTACCAAAGCATAAACATAATGTGATATATTTGTATTATGAAATTCCTTAGGAACCATTGGTTCCACATCGGGTTCGTAGTCGCCATTCTTTTTTCAACATATCTCTTATCAGGACTTAATCAATTATCTAGTTTTCGTATTTTAATCAGCATTAGTTTTGTTGGTTTATTGCTACATCAGTTTGAAGAATATGTATTACCTGGACATTTCCCTCGCATGATTAACACTGTTATGTTTCATAGCAAAACACCCAATCGTTATCCGCTTAATCCGAATACGGCGCTTATTATCAATGTACTACTCGGATGGTTATTATATATTTTGGCAATAATCTTCGCCGATCATGCGGTTTGGCTGGCTGTTACCTCGATTATGATTTCTATTGGAAACGTTGTAGCGCATACATTCTTATTTAATATAAAAGGGAAAACCCTCTATAACCCAGGCATGGCGACAGCTCTTGGCATATTCTTACCCACGACAATAATATTTTTCCAGTTTGTTATTCAAACAAACCTTTTAGATGTTAATAATTTTATTATCGGCTTAGTATTGGGTATTATCCTCAATTATTTTGGCGTTCTCAAAATGATCACACTATTAGGAAAAAAGAATACGCCATATCATTTTAAATAACTTTTAATTTAGTTCTAATTTCGTATATAACGCTGTACCATTTTCGATAATTACTAAAATAGAACTGCTGATTCAAGTTCTATTTTTTATAGACCAGTCTGAAAATGGGAGCTTTGACTAATTTGTTATGATAAGGACATGAAACGATACCTTTCTTCAATCTTAGCTCAGATACTGGGTAGGCATGAATTAATAATATGAAGTACTGGATTAATGTAGTAAGCAGTGATCATGTTCAACGTGGCATCGAGGGTGGCTTTACGCAAGCAAATCACGGTAAGCCTGGGGCGCTTCGTAAAATGAATAGAGGAGACTGGTTGATATTCTATTCGCCGAAAACGAAGTTTGAAAATGGCGAACCACTTCAGACGTTCACGGCACTTGGAGAGATTATAGACGATGAACCATACCAAAGTGAAGTAAATAGCTCATTTAACCCATGGCGCCGTAATGTTCAGTTTGAAAATATTAGAGAAGCACCGATTAAGCCTCTTATTGAATCTCTTGATTTTATCGAAAATAAAATCCAATGGGGATATAAATTTAGATTTGGCGTCATAGAAATCAGTGAACGAGACTTTACGACAATAAAGCATGCACTATCTTATTAGTTTGAAAAAATGAGCATGAAGGTCTGTATTTACCTGTTATACTGATTTTAGAAACAATGGCAAAAAATAAAAAAAATATAAAGTTCCTCCTTTTGGCTAGCTATGCAAATAATCTTGGCTGGGGAGTTTATGCACCTCTATATGCTATATTCGTGTTAAAACTTGGTGGCACAAGTTTTGATGTAAGCTTTCTATGGAGTATATACGCGTTACTGACAGGGCTACTTATGATGCTTTTTGGACGGCTAGAAAATTCTAAGAAATATAATCCAGCTCTCATGCTCGTAATTGGTTATGGTCTATTTGTTATTATAGCGATCGGATTTTTATATGTTCATACAGTCCATCAATTCTATGCACTTCAAATACTACTAGCGTTTGCGATGGGCATTATGACACCGGCAGCACGTGCCAGCTATGCGAGAGCTCAGAAAAAAGGCAAAGAAGCTGGTCAATGGGGTCTATTCGATGGCGAGAATTACATTCTCATTGCTATTGCGTCATTTAGTGGTGGAATTCTGTATAAATTTGGAGGTTTTCATAGTCTCTTTATTGCTATGCTAGCAATACAACTTTTGGCGACATATCTTGCGATCATAAACCTGCGCTCAAACATGTCTAAGATAAATCTATAAAATAAAAATTATCTTTTGTAGCTTCTACTATTTCGAATAGGAAAGACAATTATACGTGTATGCATATCAAATTGATTATTCTCACTAGGTTATACTAATATATATGCTATTCATTACACTTGCTATCATGATGTCTATCTCTGCAGCGCTTGTTGAAGTCCTCTTTTTTGCAACAATTTCATTGCTTATGCATAAACTAATTGACAGGAAAACACCCTCTAAGAGGCAAGGTATTGCTGCCTGTGTTGGTATTATCTTATTTGAAATCATTGTCCTTGGTGTTGCTTATATGACAAATACGTACGAAACTTCAGTCCCTGATTGGCCTATATACCTAGCACTCTACATTATATCTGCCGTACTAGTTGGCTATCTCTCCATGAAGCTAGTAGAAAAAATTAAAAAGTAACGGTACTAAGTACCCATCTCGTCATGGTTTGGTAACCGACTGTATGATGTCTGCTACAATGAAGGTATCATGTCATTCCAAGCCTATCTTGATAACATTGAAGCTAAAACTGGCAAAACTCCTAACGATCTTATTGAGCTTACAAAACAAAAAGGCTACGACAATCCAGCAACAAAATCTATGGTGATTATTAATTGGTTAAAAGAAGATTTTGACCTTGGACGCGGACACGCGATGGCAATAGTACATATCATCAGAAATGGGGATACAATACCCGATAATAATGTTGGGGGTACCGGTGTTCATAGAGACGCATCAAATACCCTGAAGCTCGACGGCAAGGATAGCTAGGCTGTAAGAACTATGTCATGGCAACTTTTCACAGCTATAAGTGTTCTGACATTATCTTCGTCTGTATTACTGCAGCGAATACTACTCTTTAAAGATAAAACTGACCCGTATGCATATGCCGTTATATTCCAAGGCCTTGTAGGAATTCTCTTAACCGTACTTGCCATTATTATTGGTTTCAAATTACCAAATATAGAGAAGCTTATTATCCCCGCCATTATTTCGGTTGTTGCATTTGGAATTGGTCATATCATTTATGCGAAGACTCTTCAGATAGTAGAGGCATCTGCATTCTCAGTCCTTTTTGCAACTCAGGCTATCTGGATTATGATGCTCGGTATTATCCTTTTTCACGAGTCTCTCACTATATTACAGCTCGTGGGTTCGCTCTTCATTTTTGCAAGTGTTGGCCTGCTTATTAAAAATATACGTTCACTTACTATAGATAAAGGAACGGCCCTTGGTCTTCTCACGGGAATATTATTTGGTATTGCTATTACGAGTTGGTCATACGTGGGCCGCCATACGGACGGACTATCTTGGGCTGCGATTAGCTTCATAGGAACAGCCATTGTTGCATTTACGGCAAAGCCAAGCTCAATGCATAAAATGCCTCCACTCTTGACGGGTAAATTATTCCCAAAACTCCTCGTTCTTGGAGTACTTTATGCAATTGGTAGTGTCGCTATGTTATTTGCGTATAAAGAAGGAACTTTTTCTGTCGTCACCCCACTACGGCAAACCTCAATAATCGTCACTGTTCTACTAGCACTCTTATTCCTCCCGGGGGAACGTAACCGATTAAGGATAAAGCTAGCTGCCTCACTCATCTGTTTTATTGGTGTCATGCTTATAGTATTTTAGTATACACATAATATAGAAAGTACTTGCCATTCACACGAAATACAATACTTCTACTATTACTGTCAAGTCAAAAAGACTATACTATTTACTATATGAGACAAACAATTGCAGAATTTATCCGTTCCCAACCCATTAAACTTTTCACTAAAAATGAAATATTGTTACAGCAAGGTGAAATACCTACGTCAATTTTCGCCGTTCGCTCGGGACTAGTAAAAATTAGCGATATATCTATTGAAGGCTTTGAGCAGATGCTGTGGCTAGCAAAGAAATATGATGTCATTCCACTCGAATGGCTATTTGATGCCAGCACTGTTTCGCCGTTTTTTTATACTGCCCATGTTGATACGGAAGTGTTTGTCGTTCCCAAGGATGAGTTTTTGTATCACATAAAAGACGATGGTGAGGCAAAGTCAGAAATCAATCTTGCAATCAGTATGAAGCAACGACAACTACTTGAGCATATTAGCTCTACACTTAAGCCAAAAGCGAGAGATAAAATTACACACATGCTATATCACATCGGGCTTCGCTTTCAGGAAAGTGACGATGGTGATGATTCATCGTTACCGCTGACGCATCAAAATGTTGCAAACCTTGTTGGCATTACTCGAGAAACAGCTTCTCTTGAGCTTCGCGTATTAAAGCAAGAAGGATTTATAGACTACGGTAAGCAAAATATCACTATCCATACTAATAAATTGGCAGAGATCGTTGATACTATTTAATTCGTTATAGCGATCGGTGGATCATATCTCACCTTATAGCTGTATACCCAGAGATTTTTTGAAAACTCTTTCTGACTCATGCGCTCGAAATGATTATCATAGTAATTTTTTATCTTTTCGTTATAACCCTGATCATAACTCAGCATAAGCCACGCAGTTTGGTATGAGTCAGTATTTGATTTTACTTCTGCATCGAGTTTTGCCGGATCAAATGCAGGAACACTTCCCTGTTCAAATCTATTCCATATAGGTTGTGTCGTTACTTTTGCTGGACCTGTGTAATAGTACTCTGTAGGATAGATTGTAAATGGAGCAGATAAAACGATGACATCTTTACTTGTTGCCTTATTATTTAGATAACCTACTGCCTGGCTGTAATCTTCCTTAACGGGTGTGGCAGGATTGAGAGTCTGAACGACAAATAGCCCAAGAATACCAGCTACAAGGATGGCCCTAAGAGCAAGTGCTAACTTTTTAGGATACGTTGATATTATCCATGCAATAAATATGACAAGTGCTGGTAATGCCACAATCAAATAACGGCTTTGGTAGAATGGACGTAGAGTGACGCTTATAAAAAATGCCCCTAGTACCGGCACGACCGATGCAGCAACAAGAAATAATGCTTCTTTTGTCGTTTTGCGACTTTTTTGTAATCCAAAGAACGCAAGCAATACAACTATTGGCCAAAGCGATACGATAACAGTGTTCAAACTATCAACCTGAAACCCAAAAATAAATTGAGCATACGTATTAAATAAATCGACACTTGTCGGCTCCATTAGGCTTGGCTGTGTGTTACTTGCAGTTCCCAGTTTGTATACATAATATAGCCACGGTGCAATTGATGCCGCTACCAAAATGCCTGAAATCGTAAACTTCCGAAATGCTTTTTTGACGGCGAATTCTTTTCGTGCAAGTATGAAGAATACTATTTCCGCGAGCAACACAAAGGCAAAGAAATAATGGCTATATATCCCTAAGATCGCGGTTACCGTAAACCATACCCAGTGTACAGGCTTACCTTCGCGAAATAGTTTCATAAATGCAAGTTGATGTACAACTGTAAAAAATGCGAGCATTGAATACATGCGCGCTTCGGATCCATACCAGTCCATGAATGGTGATATTGTGATGAGAAGTGCCGCAAATAGACCTACTCGTCTATTAAATATATATGTCGCAAGAAAATAAACAGCCGGTATAGTAGCGACGAAGAAGACTAGTGACATCATGCGCGCGGTAAATATGTCGTTACCAAATAAGACCTGCCAATAGTGAAGTAGGATGTGGTAAAGAGGCACATGCACATCCTGCGCTACCAAGTTAAGAAGTCCAGGTACATCACGGTTTGTCTGGAATAAACTTTGCGCTTCGTCAAGACGAAGACTCGTATGAGCAAAAACTGTCACACTGAAGTAGATAGCAAACAGCATCATGCAAAAAAGAGAAAGGTATATCAGAAATTTTTTATTTGCTACAAACGATGTTAAGAATTTCATTATACTGTTTCTCCTTCAACAGCTAATGCTATCTCTTCAGTTTTATCTGGTTTATCTTTTTCAAATGCAGCACTTATAAATGGTACAAATATAGCAATGTATATAATTACCCATGTTGCGTTTGTAATGATGGATGGGCTGAATCCTTCACGTAGAAAACCAACAAGCACACCGAACACAGCAAGAGCGATGTAAACAAGATGGGGTGTAACAAGGTATCCATGATTACCACTCACCTTTTTCTTTGAAGTAACGACGAATCCACTCTTTTTACCAGTAAGAATTTGCCATACTGCTTTTATATGAATCGGAAATGAGCTGAGGCTGAAAGATAATGCACGGAATGTATATGAAAAGTTACTTGTAAGTTGAATGGTATATAAAACGATAAAAATATAGGGCAAAAATATTAGCGCTAGTGTCATCGTACTTATTGATAGCGGCTCAAGTCCACTATAAAAGTAAATGAGCGGCATAACGGCATTAAGAAATACGATTAGTCCAGATAAATAAAAACTAGCCGATGAAAGATATTGAATACGCTGTGATAGTGTTAGGCTTTTACGGAAAAATGGGTTAAATCGAAATACAACCTCTAGACTACCTCGTGCCCAACGAAATTGCTGCTTGTAATACGAAAGAAAGTCTTCAGGTGCAAGTCCTTCGGCAAGAACTTCACCAACATATATGGACTTACCACCTTTTTCATGTATGAGTAAAGATGTCAAAAAATCCTCAGCAATACTTGTCTCACTCATTCCTCCGGCCTCAAGTAGAGTTTTTCGACGAAGAATCATATTTGTTCCACACATAAATGCAGTGTTTGATGAATCTTTTCCTTGTAAAATTGCTCCGAAGAAAAGCGCCTGCTGATCCCATGCTCCACCAGTGACCATATTCTCATTATGATTCTTGTAATATTGAGGTGATTGAACAAATGCAACCTTCTCATCAGTAAAGTACCCCATCATTTTTGCAAGAAAGGAATGCTTCGGTACATGGTCGGCATCAAATATAACAACAAATGGCTCTTTTGTTTTTGAGAGAGCGTGGTTTATATTACCCGCCTTGGCACCCCCTGGTTTTTTACGAGTTAGACATTTGATACCATATTTATCCGCGAGTACCTCCGCTTCTTTCCAGTTGTCTCTATTCGCAACAAAACCATCATTAAGAATATAGACAGAGTACGTTGGGTAGTCCATTTTTAATACAGCCTTAACAGTCTCTTCAACGATATCAGTCGGCTCACCACAAACAGTAATATATACTGCAACATTTGGCTTAAAAGAAGGGTCGAAATCCTTCTGACGCTTACGCGGCCATACGCTATGAATATATCCAAAAACTTGCCATAAATGAAAGACTTCACCAATTATTAAAAGTGCAAATAGAAACGGGTTACCAACCTTGAAAAATAGTGCTATGAAAATGAAATAAGTAACCGACAAAACCATGTTAAGTATGAGGAAGAGTGGGCTCACGCGAGTTGTTTTTAAAAATTCCATTTCACTATACCTACTTTAAATCTGCCGATAAATTATCTAGTTTATTGTCATGAAGCGCAATTCCAAACCATGCCCAGTTGTCTCCATAGTACGTCATAGGATTTGTCCACGAGTTTGTATTTTGATCATAGAGTGGTTTTAGTTTTTTATCATATATCTCGCTTGCGATCGTTGGTTCAACGACTGAGAAATAACCTAGAACTGTCGCATAGGTTTCTGCAACCTCATCTGATTTTATGACACTCCCATCATGAGCATATGTCGAATATATTTTCCCATTCTTCTCCCACTGATCTTTAAAGAAGCTAAGTTTTGAAAGTGTATCCTTAGCACGGGGTTCCTGATTCCACTGATAGTCAAGTGCTAATCGAAACGGCGTCCTCATAGCATCGTACCCATAGTTTGTCGTGAGTGTTGATGTATCTTGAACCGCTGCTAATTCACCAGTATCTTTATTGAGAGCAATCCAGTCTGGGACAATCTTTGCTGATGATCCCTTATCAAGTTTTAAATCAATAGATTTATTTATAACGTCATATGATGATGTGACTAATCCGCTCCAGTCATGGTCTTTGTCGATCTTTGCAAACAATCGATACGCGTATGGTGCAAAATATGACGGGTTAACGATAGCATCCTTACTTGAATCTTTCTCAAGGTTATTAGATGCAAGATATGGAGTACCTTTTACTGTAATGACTTCGTTTTTCCACATATCACTTACGATCGCTTTTGCTTCATTCAGATAACTCTGATTTTGCCAACGACTTGCAGCCATAATAAGAGATAGAGCAATGTCACTATCTGCATCAGATGCAGTATTTTGGCCTCCCTGATCAGTTAACGTTCCATACGTCCCATCACTCTTTTGACCCCATTTCCATGCGAACAGCGCGTCATTAGGACGATTCATGTGACCTTTTGTCCAAGTCCATGACTTATCGAACGTATCACGATCACTTTGCCATACGGCACGCAGCATAGTGTAGCTCTGGCCTTCAGAAGTAGTTATATTATTTTGTTGCTTATCAAGCGTTCTCCCAGTATCTTTCTCCCAATATACTTTCTTATAGTTGTCCCATAGACCAGACAAGAGTGTCCTGTCAGAAAAAACAAGATTCTTATCAGCGTTATCACTACTTCTGAAAGTTGCATACACAGCTACACCCGCACTTGAGACTATAAGCACAACTGCAATAAACTGGATGATAAATTTTTTTGTCATTCAGGTGCTCCTATTGCTTATTTAATGCTAATGATGGATTTGAGCCGACGACATTTGCATACATCCACTGCCTTGAATATCTGTATGAAAACACGTATAGAAGTGTTCCAACGATAGCGCCAGCTGCACCTACTGCATAAAGTCTATCGCGCTCAGATTGACTGATTTTTGAGCTACTGTAAAATGCTGGCATGATTGAGTGTCCGGCCTGGTAAGAGGCGAGTTGAGTAGCTGCTGCAGATGTATCTACTACTGGAGCAACTGCCTGCATTTCAGAATTTGCATTTGAGGCTTCAGGTATTGCGCTCACAAGTGGGACAGGAGACTCTTTAGCTACTGGAGCTACTGGAGCTGGTGGACTGACTGGAGCAACCTGAACAGGATTCGTAGTAGATTGCTGAGGAGTAACAATTGGGGGTATCGGAACTACTGGAACAGTAACAGTTGGCTTGGCAATGGTACTATTACTCATGACCGTTTTATCTTTTTGATTTTGATCGGTAGTAGGTGTAGTAGGTAATATAATATTAATAACATCTTTTAAAGACAGTGCCTGAGTAGGAGTAGTACTAGCACCTACTGTAAGCACGCTTGCAGCTATAACAAGTATTGCTATAAAAATATATTGTTTAAAAATTCGTGTATTTATAGTAATCATATCTTTATAGTACCCTTAGCTAAGATGTACGTATGTAAGATAAATCACAATAGAAAACATTTATTTTAAACTAGGCTGGAATCACAAAAAAGAGAGCAGTAATAGCAAGCGCAATGAATAGTACCTGAAAATTCATTTTGCGAGCACGCGCCTTATCAAGTGCAATTGACTCTTTCATTTCAACCTTGGCAGCTTCATCATCAGTATGATACATTCCAGCTGAAGCGTAACCTACGCAGAATTTATTCTTCGCTTGTAAAAATCCTGTTGCCATTAAAAATGCAGGAAAAAATACAGTCAACCTAAGGGGAAGTGGAGCGTGAAGAAGCACTAAAACTACCGCGAGGATAACCAAAGCAACGAGTCCTACAACGCCAATTGTTTGTCTCTTTTTTATCTCACTATGATTAATGTTACAAACACCTGGTATATAAGTTGTAGTTGGTTTCATGTAGTTAGTATACATCTATGTTAATGAATCACCGTAAGATATCTTACAGACCAACTGAGCATAGGTACGTATATTTAGTGAATGTCTAAGCAATATATAGATCCTGTTAATCAAAAGACGGTTCTTATAACTGGAGCATCGAGTGGCCTTGGCTATGCTTTCGTAAAATACTTTGCACTTCACGGCTACTCAGTAGTCATGGTAGCTAATGATAAGCCAAAACTTGAAGCAGCAGCTGAAAGCATTAGAAAACTTTGCTCAAGTACTATTCTATCGATAAGTTTAGATCTAAGCCAGCCAAATTCTGCACGAGTCCTATATGATTTAATACGCAAAAAAGATGTTTGTATCGATATACTTATAAATAATGCCGGCTTTGGTAGTGCTGGAGCATTTTCTGAAATTGATTATACGAAAGAGGAAGATGAAATGACTCTCAATATGATCACACTCACACTTTTAACAAAACTATTCCTAGTGGATATGTTAAAACGTGATAGTGGTATGATTTTAAATATTGCTTCACTTGCCGCAACTACTCCAGGCCCTTTTATGGCAGTGTACTATGCAACTAAGGCGTACGTTCTACACTTTAGTGAAGCTTTGAGTGAAGAGGTTAAAAATACTGGTGTCACAGTATCTGTCTTTTGCCCAGGACCAACAAAGACAAACTTTGCCGCTACAGCTGGAGTAACAAAATCTAAACTATTTTCTAGAGATCTACCTAACGCAGATATGGCCGTAAAAACTGCCATCAAAGGCTTAATTAAAAGTAAGCGGACAATATTCGATAATTCCAGGAACCATGCAATGGCAATCATGCTCCGTTTTATCTCAAAAAAGAGCGCATTAAAAATTACATCTCGCGTTAATCGAAGCTAGGGCATCTACATACAAAACATTACTCATGTATAGGTGTATAATTCATTAGGATGGAAAAAAATCACACAACTGAACTAGGGCAACTTCTTGAGCAAGCATCATACAATATTGCATCTTATGATCAACTAGAAGATTCTTCAAAACACGAGCAGACTGTACACGTACAAAACGTTGCTAATGCTCTTTTATTCGCGTATGAACAGCTCCGCAATGCCTCTGAAAATATCGAAGACCACCTACTCGTACAGAAGGCGATCCTACGCTTCTACCGCCGTAATCTCTCATTTACTACAAATAAAATGCCGACAGGTCTTGGCACAGAACTAATTATTGAATTAACTCAGGTAGAATATCTTCAAAACGATACGATCCCCCTATCATCTGTAACAAAAATGGACGAGATGATTACCTCCTACTATGAACTATTCTGGATGGTACGAAAGCAATACCCAAGCTTACCTGTTCAGAGAGTTGAGAAATGGATACTTGAAATTCTCTCTGTTAAATCTGAACAAATATTTAATAACCCAATCCGCATTCTTTCTTTTGCGCGATTTGCACACTCTCATTTTACAAAACTTATAAGCTATGATCATGTCATTACTTCTGGCACTCCTATAGAAAAAGCTGACTATCCAACACTTCTATATATAAGCATCCATAAAGCATTGTTAAAATCTGATGATGCGAACGTACGAAGCGAGCTACAAGACCTCTACGCAGTATTACCCACAGCGGCAAGCCAGTTTGTTGAGTTCAATACAAAATACGATAATCTCGTCGGTCTTGATGCGACAACTAAATTATCTCGTTTAATCCTAAAAAATGCTGCACCCTTGAAGATAATACGCTCCACGTTCTTTGATAGTAAAGAAGACTACCGCGCAGTTGACCTATCAAAGAAGGATCGACTCACCAGCGCAATCAATACTGATATAGACATGGAGTATCAAAGCGTTAGAAAAAGCGTTAACGTTGGAATCGTAAAAAGTATTATCTTCCTTCTCATAACAAAAGCCCTCATTGGGCTCTTGATTGAAATCCCTTACGACATGCTTTTAACTGGATCAATTGTTATCGTTCCCTTACTAATAAATCTCTTGTTCCCTCCTGTCTTCTTAGCTGTAACGGCACTTACATTTAAGCTTCCGGGTGATGCGAATAAACTAGCATTAGCCACGTACATACAAAGTATGTTATATGACGAACCTAGTATTCCCCGACCAACACTAAAATATACAGAACCCGTTAGCAATACACCTCTCTTTAACATCCTCTACGTTGCCGTATTTATTGGAGCATTCTATCTTGTTGGCTCGCGTCTTGCAGCCCTAAATTTTAATCTCGCACAGGGTTTCATATTCTTCATATTCCTTTCCACCGCAAGCTTCCTTGGATACCGTTTGACACTTCAAATAAAAGAACTCGAGCTTATCAATACCAGCCAAGGTTTCATTGCGCTTATAAGAGATTTTCTTTACGCTCCGTTTATATTTCTTGGAAAAAGAATTTCTTATCGTTTTGGTCAATTAAACTTAATCGCACAAATACTCGACACGGTCATAGACTTGCCACTTAAAACGACGGTTCGTCTTGTACGTCAGTGGATGATATTTTTGAACAATAAAAAAGATGAGTTACTCTAGCATGCAATTACAGATTGGTGTCAAAGTCCTTATAAAAAATAGTAAAGGTCTTTACTTACTCGTACAGCGTACCGATACGCTTTCGAATAATCAAGAACATGCATGGGACATACCGGGTGGACGAATAAATCCAGAAGAGGACCTCCGTAGTGCGCTTACACGTGAAGTTAACGAAGAGATTGGTATTAAACTTACCGATGCGCCAAAGCTTATTGATGCGCAGGATATATTTGTAACAACCAAAGATCTTCATGTCGTACGGCTCACATACACTATAGACATGGACGTAAGTGACATAATACTCAGCCAGGAGCACCAAGCACATACATGGACAAGTCTTGAAGACGCATTCCAGCTAAATGTTGATCCGTATCTTAAAAAGATACTGTCGAAGCTACTCTAGAGCCTTGCAGTCATCATAACGTTAATAATCGAACTATATACTTCATAGGCAATGTGTTCGTATTCTTCCGAAGTATTCGAGAAGTATTCCATCATAATTCCGTCGTTGACTTCGAGTACCATCGTTTCACCTGACTCAAGTTCAATAACATCAACAGACGCTAACCTCAAATCCAAAACCTCCGTTGATTGTACTGCAAAAAGTACTTGAGCGGAAGTTGGTTTAACAAGTTCAGGGGTTGCACCTTTTCCTAGATTAAACATTTTTAGTCCGTGCTTTTCGACTGGGTGCTTTGAATACGCAACGAGAACCTTACCATCTAGCATGATGAGACGTATCTCTCTTGCAATATTAAGACGTGGCGAAATAGCCCATGCCTCAATTGGGCTACCTTCTAAAGACCTTTTCGCTTCTGCTATGTCATTAAACGCCCTTACACCATGTCCACTTGTACCCATAAGAGGCTTTAAGACTATACCCTCGGGCCACATAATAGCTGGCCAGTTATCCTTCGTAGCCTTTGTTCTTATCAGTCGATGTTCGGCAGCTGGGACACCACCTGCATGTAGCACTTCATATGATGCAACTTTATCTTGAGCAATAGTAGCGGCAGCGGAATCATTAAGCGCAAACTTATACCCACAAATACGACGGGTAATGTCACCTTTATTAAGTTCAAGAATCCAGTCATCAGAAAAAGTCTTAAGTGATATCTGGTTTACCTCGCAAATATAACGAACTATTCTTACCAAACGACGATCAACAATGTATTCTCCGCTTTGCATAAGTTCATTATAACTCACTGTTAGCTGGCGCGTAATATTACTGATTTATTATCGTACTAGACATAGCAATCTGATTTGCCTGGTCTTGACTTCCCAGTATCTGTTCGACTTGTTCACGGGTAATAGTGATGATACTGCCTGGGGCCACAGCACCTGAGAGCATCTGCTTAGCTATCGTATTCTCTACTGCCTTTTGTACAATTCGACGCATTGGGCGGGCACCAAGACGCGGGTCATATCCACGCTCAACTAGCAGAAGTTTTGCCTCTTCTTCAACATTAACACTGACTTTCTGTAGAGCGAGATTTTTATTAATACCAGCAAGGATAAGGTTTATGACCTGCACTAGTTCAGGCTTATCAAGTGGGCGGAATGTAACAATTTCATCAAAGCGATTCAAAAATTCTGGACGGAATTGATTTGTACTTATAAGTTCATCAACGAATTGTTTTTCAAATTGCTCTAACTGATAACCCCGATCAATGTACTCACGAATACGATCAGCACCTGCGTTGGACGTTGCAATAACGATTGTGTCACGGAAACTGACTTCACGGTTTTTAATATCACGAAGAATACCCTCATCGAGCAATTGCAGTAGTGTCGTAAGAACCTGCGGATGTGCTTTTTCAATCTCATCAAGAAGGACAATACTAAATGGCTGCTTCATTGCACGCGCTGTCAAACTTGACGGATCATCAGCACCATCTGCAATAAGTCGTGAGACATCCTCAGGACGTACGTACTCGTTAAGATCAAGCCGAATCATTCGGTCCTCTCCGCCAAAGTACACATCTGCTAGTGCCTTTGCAAGTTCAGTCTTACCGACTCCAGTCGGGCCAAGGAAAAGAAAGGTGCCTATCGGACGATTTGTGTTACGAACGCCTGCACGAGCTCGACGTATTGCATCACTGACAACACCAACTGCTCGCGTTTGGTTAATCATACGTTCATGTATCAGCGTCTCCAAATTCAAAAGCTTTTCTCTGGCATCAACTCCTGTCTCAACGCCAACCTTAATACCCGATGTCTGTTCGATAGCCTGCTGAACGGAGTTGATTGTTACCAGTCCAGTTTCACTATACCCAGCTGCAGATTCCATAAGCTTTACCGCTCTCCCAGGCATAGCAAGATCATGAACATAACGTTCGCTAAGGCGGTACGATTCTTCAAGTGACTGATATGTATAGGTTACTTTACGTTTAAATTCCGTCAATATTAATTGATCACGCATGACTGCAATAGTCTCGTCTTTGTTGGCTTCGGTAATTGAAATACGGTTCAGGGCGTTTATTAGCTGAGGATTACGCTGGCCAATTTGAAGATACTTCTGTTCATCCATCGTCAGAATAATACGTAAGTTACCTACTTCGAGTATAGGTAAAAGAACATTCGATAAATCAACAGACCCAATTCCCTCTTCAAAAAATAGTTGAGCATTATCAAGACAAATAATAATATTTTTTGCGCTATATGCTTCACCAAGCACCTGCATAATTAGATTCTCTAATTCTCCTCTACCAGGCGCAGCTGCAATCAGAGCAGATGAATCAAGAATAAACACTTGTCGAAACTTAAGCTTTTCGGAAAGCTGAGAACTAGCATCAAGTAGCTTCTCCGCGAAACCATGGACAATTGTCGTCTTACCAACACCTGCTTGTCCAACAAGCACCGCGTTCTGTCGACCGTCTGTACCAAAAATATCTATCAGCTGATCCCTCGCGGATTGATGTGCTTCTAGATCAACCGATAGCAGCCCGCCTCGACTAATCTGCTCACTAATATTTATACCAAATCTATTGAGAAGAGGAATATAGCCAAATGACCAGTCACGAGCAATTCCACCAGTTCTCTTCGGTTTACTGTGGCGGTCAATAAGATCACGAATATGTTGCTGCCATAAGACACCACGTATTAAATCAGCATCATCAAGATTGAGATGTGCGAGAAGAAGTTGATTATCGGTATATGCTCTCATAAGTGCGACCACTAAGACACTACCTGTTATATGATCCAACTTTGTTTCGTTATAGACTTTGAGCGCTTCTTGCCAAATAATATTACTAACTTCTGCATTGTCAGATGAGATATCTTGCAAAAACTGAGAAGTAATACCAAATCGGGCACCAAAAAACTGCCCACTTGATGTTCGTCCTACCGCTTTTGCAATATCTTTTGGAGTCGGAACCATCGGTAACTGCCCAAGTATATCTCCAGAGATTATGTCATTGATACTTGTAACTACTTTACTTGAAGGTATATGTTTTAATTCATACTTATACCACCGTGAAACCATGTACGGTAATGCAGCCAATCCAACCAGAATCCAACCTACCGACTGGCCAATAATAATCAGTCCAATACCACTTAGAATTAGGACTGTAACAATAACAACCATTAAACGATACCAGGTTTGCCCAATACGTGCACCAATGCGTGCTTTTTTAGCCCTTGGGCTATCATAATTGAATGTAGGTTCTATATTTTCCATGGAATCCAGCCTACAATAAATAATGTCAGCCCTACTAATGGCAGTAGTGGTGCGCATGCCCAAATAAGTAATGCAATGGCACTGACAATTGTATAAACGATAATAGCGAGAATGCCAGCTATCATGACTGCAATTCTTACGAAGGCGCCAATGAGACGAGATATAACTCGATCAGCGAATGCCCGTAACTTCACTTCAAGAGACCCGTCGACTTGACCAGCTGAAATTTGCCTGAACGGAGAGAACAGAGTCCGCGCGAGTAGGCCAATCGAGAAGTAATCTAGCATTGCTGAGAGTTGTTCATGAAGAATCGTGAAGCGTTGTCTCCAACCTGCCCCGTACCACCACGAAAGAATCCCCACGATAAACATACGTCTATTGTAACGTACTAAAGGCGCTTAAGCTATAATAGGTATATGTCAAAACCATACGTGACAATGCTCGGTAAGACCGTCCGCTATATTGCCAAACTTCGTGGTGGTGGTTCTGCACTTCCTGGTCTTTTCGTTGAACGCATAGATCCAGATTTCATTCGACGTACACTAGCCCAATTACCAGATGGAATTGTCGTTATCAGTGGTACAAATGGTAAAACGACAACAACAAAAATGGTGGTAGAACTGCTTGAAAGCCAAGGAAAAAAAGTTTTTACAAACCGGACTGGTAGTAACTTTACTCGAGGCGTTGCTGCTGCACTTATCGGCGAGGTTGATATGAAAGGGAAACTAGATGCCGACATTGCAGTTTTAGAGCTAGATGAAGCACATGCCGTCCATTTTGTTGATAGTATCCCACCTCGATTCAGTCTTTTGCTTAACGTCATGCGCGACCAATTGGATCGGTTTGGAGAAATTGACACAACGGCAAATTTACTTAACCACATTGCACAAGCAACAACAGAAGGAGTCGTACTCAACCGCGAAGACCCGCGTGTTGCGCGGATTGAGCAAAGTCTCGTAAATCAAAAGGTAGAATTTTTTGGTCTGAGTACTGATGTTCGCCATCTCTTCCCAAATGATGATGAGCTACACGGAGCAAAGCTTAAAGCTATCAAACTGCCGCAGGCTGCAGTGACACTTGATGCATTTAACGGCAAAGCTGCTGAATTCACAGTAGATGGTCGGCAGATATCAACAAGCCTAAAACTTCAAGGTATATACAATGTATATAATGCTGCCGCTGCACTTGCGCTCGTGAAGCTAGTCGTTGGTAGTGAATTACGGTACGATACTCTTATCGCTAGCCTTTCAAATGTCGAACCAGCCTTTGGGCGAGGTGAAACAATAACTGTTGGAGGTCAGCCAATTGAACTTGTGTTGGTAAAAAATCCAAGTGGTTTTAGGTTAGGGCTCAGTTCATTTCCACCTGAAGATCACGCGACGATGATTGCGATCAATGACAACTACGCTGATGGCCGTGATATGAGCTGGTTATGGGATGTTGACTTTGATAGCCTAAGGCCCTCAGGTGTTGCAGTCGTATCTGGCATACGTTCATATGACATGGCCCTTCGTTTACAGTACGATGAAATTGAAGCAGCATTTATAGAACCTGATTTAGGTGAAGCTTTACAAACTTTCATAACAACCTATTCGGATGAACCAAAGCGCATATACTGTACATATACTGCAATGCTTACACTCCGCAAAGAACTAGGAAAAATAACACACGTCGAGGTCATTTCATGAATAAGAAGTCAATTACAGTCTTGCAGTTATACCCTCGTGATATGAATATTTATGGTGATTGGGGGAACGTTCTTGTCCTCAAGCGTCGTCTGGAATGGCACGGATATGAGGTAGATTTACTCGACTACAACCAAGGTGATTCCTTCCCAGAAAATGTTGATATTATCATCGGAGGTGGAGGGCAGGATTCTGGCCAGAATATTATTCAGGCCGACTTATTAAGAATTGGTCCAATATTAAAAAAATTAGCCGATAGTGACACGCCTATGCTGATGATATGTGGTCTGTATCAATTATTTGGAAAGTTTTTTAAAACAAAAAGCGGACAAGTTATTGAAGGGATCGGTTTACTGGACATCGAAACGTACGCTGGTGATGAGAGGCTTATTGGTAACATTACGACAACTAGTATATTTGGCGATATTATTGGATACGAAAATCATAGCGGCCAAACATTTCTTGGAAAAGATGCAACTCCTCTCGGACGAGTAGTAAAAGGAGCTGGCAATAATGGGCATGATGACACGGAAGGTGTTCGGTACAAAAATATTATCGGTAGCTATCTTCATGGCTCACTCTTACCAAAGAACCCTGCTATTGCCGACTTCTTGATTGAACGTGCTGTTGTTCGCCGTTATGGTGAGTTTGTACCGACAGTCATTGATGATAGGTTCGCAGATGAAGCTAGAAGTCGCGCGCTAATGCGACCCCGCTAAGTCGTTAAGCACTTTGTAATTTTTTCAGCTCTTCAATTACTTGGTCGCCATGACCTAGTGGTGTCACACGTCCATATACTTTTACGACATTGCCTGTTGGATCAATAATAAATGTCTTACGCAGTATACCTTCGCTACCAAATTGCTTTTTGCCCCATGCTCCGTAGCTATCAATAACTATCTTGTTCGGATCACTCAACAGAGTAAAGTTAAGCGTGTGTTTTGCTTTAAATTTCTCATGCGAGCTTGCGTCATCGCGACTGATGCCTATGACCTCTGCGCCAAGTTCAGCGATATCATCTCTAGCATCTCGAAGACTGCAAGCCTCGACAGTACAACCTGGCGTCTCATCTTTTGGATAAAAATAGAGCACTAACCACTTTCCAGTAAAATCAGTCAGTTGGTGTTTATTGCCGTCACTGTCACTTAGTGAAAAATCTGGGGCAGGGTAGGGGACATCTTTTTTCATACTACTTATTATACTCCCCTATTATTGTAACCTCTCAGGAGAATCTAAAAATGTGTTTGCTATAATATGTGAAGTGAACGACAAAAACCTTGTGAATAAAACGAAGAACCGCATTATTGCACTTGATTATCTTCGTGGCTTTTTTATTCTTGTTATTATCGTCGATCACTTGTGGCGCTGGCCAAATATTTTTCAATATGTCAGTGGTCGAGGGGAGCTATGGACATCTGCTGCTGAGGGCTTCGTAATTATTTCTGGATTACTTGTCGGCTATATACGTGGCTATAAAGACCGCAGTAAGCCCCTGCTCGAAGTAACTAAGAAACTTGTAAAACGAGGAATTATTCTCTACATCTGGATGATTATCACCACCCTGACGCTAGTCAGTATTTCGTGGCTCCTCACGTTCAAAGGAAATATAGCCTATATACCCATACCGACTAATGATTGGAAAGGTCTGATTACGAGTGTTCTTAGTTTTGATTATGTTCACACTCTCACCCATTTCTTATATCTTTATGCGATTTTCCTCTTTATATCACCTCTTGTTATATGGTTATTCAGGCAGCGCCTCGCATGGATTGTCGCAGTTGCATCTGGATTTCTCTGGTGGATTGGTCTTGTACAGGATATTGAATGGATGCAGTGGCAGGTATTATTCTTCATTCCAGCAATCGCTGGCTTTTACCTTGAAGCACTTCTTACTTGGTACCGTCAGCTTGGTTCCACAACAAAAAGAATTATTCGGTTATCGAGCATAGGCCTGACTCTAAGTACTGCGATCATATCCGCTGCCATTATCTTACCGACCGAACCAGCGACGTTCAAAAATATTCTTTTTAGTCGAGACCCCTTAACTTTAGCTAGAATAGCAATATCATTCGTTTGGTTTGTTGGACTCATAAGCCTATTCCAATATATATTGCCTTTTCTTGAGCGCTATTTTAGCTGGCTCTTGCGGGTACTTGGGCAAAACTCATTAACCGCATATATCGTTCATATCGTACCGCTAATGATATGTCAGTTCTTTCTAGTAGAAGTAGACAATTTTTGGATAAATTCCCTACTTGCCCTCGCATGTATTTTGGTGACATGGTCGATATTAAAAATACCGCACATCAACAAATTTATTCCACGTTAATATTTGAGACATGTAACGGACCAAAGTTACTTGTTGTTTGAACTTTATTTTCGAAATTCAATTGTACACCTTCGTAATAAACGTATATGACATTTGTCTCACCCTTTAACTCAGTCGATGGATTCTCGACTCGCTTTGGACTATTACTGAGTGGAGCATAGCCTCCAGATAGTGAAGCGGTTTCGCTATAGAACCGAAGATCACAAGATGATGGGAGATAGTAGGATATTTCTATAGCAGTATACGGATCCGCCGCAAGAACAATTTGTCCGTCTTTACATGAAATCGTACTTACTGCTTGTTTGACCTGAGGTTGCTGAAGGCGCTGGAAATTGTAGTTACCTACTTGAATTAACTGTGTCACACCAGCAAGCATGATAACAAGCACAGCCGAAGCAAGCAGCTTTGTAGTACGGACATTGTCTTTGATTGCGAATGATACAATTACACCGACTAGTAGTATCAAACCAAGCACAACATGCGCAAGATAACGCTCAACATACATTGCCCGTACGAGTGATACGAGTGTAAGTATAATAATCGGAACCATAAAATACATGAGAAGAAGCATAATGGACTGCACGTCTGACTTTTTTATATACTTGATAGCTCTTACTGTTAATACAATCAATGCGACAGTAAGCACAACGAACACGAGAGACCAAAGCGCCGTTAATTGCCAAGCTGGCTGATACAGAAACTGAAATGAAACAATACCAATGAGATTATCGACAGTTAAGGGTTGTGATATCGGTGCGAGCGCACCGTTTGTAATTTGAGAGACAAACGTAGGGAGCCACGGCAGGAATAATATGACGCTACCAACATAAGCCGCTAGCCCTGATGACTTGAGGACAGACTGCTTGTTCCTGCGCGCTAACCATGTCAGCCAGACCACGTGTGAGATCCAAATAAGTACCGTGTAGTAAAGCGTGTATACTCCCAGCGAAACAAGTGCAGCATAGCCACCATACAGCAGCCATTTTTGTCGGCGTTCCTTAGCTTCAAGCGCTACAACAAGTACATACGTTGCTGCAATACATATTAATGAAGCGAGCGCATACATCCGTATCTCAAACGCATAACGCAGAAGAAACGGTGATATAACTGCAAATGGTAACGTTATGAGTGCTGCACGAATACCGAATAAACGCCGAACAAGTAGTATTCCTATTGCAACTGCACCGCCGGCAGCGACAACACTAAGACTCCTGAGTGCAAATTCATTCCAGCCAAATACTGTTGCCCAGCCTTTTAATAGCATGTAATACAGTGGAGGGTGGGTATCTAACCCTGTCATATGGAGTAAATCACCAAGTGGTAATTTTGCAATTGTGATTGAGTACGCTTCATCAAACCAAACACTTTGACGAAGCCCGATCCAAAGTGCAATAGCCATAAATAGAACCACACCTAAGGCAATTACAAGTGCATGATGTTTTTCAATCCAAGATTCTTTCTTTGGCATTATTTTTTCAACGAGCTTTTTAAACATATTCATATGTTTTCTATCTTATATTTTTTGAAATGAAATAGCCAGGCAGGTCTGGCAAAACCCCTTGTAATGGTATATAATCTGTCAAGTACACACATCGGGGTGTGGCGCAGTTGATAGCGCGCTCGGTTTGGGACCGAGAGGTCGAAGGTTTGAG